>NZ_JBHYGF010000049.1:2274-13219 GCF_051859145.1 Dyadobacter sp. | reverse complement strand
AGCAATGCAAGCGGAATGATGATCGAAACGATAACTGTCGTCCGCCAGTCGGCCATGAAAATGAAGACTATCACAGTTACCAGCACAATTCCTTCCAGGAGGTTATGCTTTACAGTATGTGCACAAAATTCAATCAGATTGTCTCGATCATAAAAGGTAACCATCTTGACGTCCGGCGGGAGAATTTTGGTGTTCAATTCATTCACCTTATCCTTTATACGCGCCAGTACCTCGCTCGGATTTTCCCCTTTCCGCTGCACGACGATACCTTCCACCACATCATCATTTTTATCCAAACCCACCTGACCAACCCGCGGCATATCCGACTCGCGTACGTCGGCTACGTCTTTCACAAGCACCGGGTTATCCTTTACAAATTCCACGATAATGTTCTGTATATCAGGAATGGAGTTGAGTAACCCAATCCCCCTAACCACATAAGCCTGCCCGTTTTTCTCAATTACATCACCGCCGACATTGATATTGCTCTTGGTTACAGCCTGGTACACTTCCAGGGGTGTAATATTGTATTTAACCAGCTTGGTAGGGTTCACCTGCACTTCATAAATCTTTTCCCTTCCACCAAATGCGACCACATCGGCCACACCGGGAATGCTGCGCAGTTGTCTGTCAATTACCCAGTTGTGTAAAGTCAACAGCTCGCGGCTGTCGCGGTCTTTGCTTTTTAATGTAAATCTGAAAATCTCACCTGTCGGTCCGTAAGGCGGCTGTACGTCAGGCTCTACGCCTTCGGGCAGTGAAATGTTTCTGAGCTGGTTATTAACCTGTTGCCGCGCAAAAAAGTCCTCGACATTATCATCAAATATGATCTTGATAATGCTCAGCCCGAACATCGTAGTACTGCGGACATTGGATTTCTGCTGCACCGAGTTCATGGCCACTTCAATGGGCACGGTCACAAACCGCTCAATTTCCTCGGCACTGCGTCCATTCCATTGGGTTACTATAATAATCTGCGTATTGGTAACGTCCGGAAAAGCTTCCAGCGGCGTATCCCGATAGCTGACAACGCCTGCGACAATCAACAAGCCTGTCAGGAAAAATATGAAGAACCGGTTTTTCAAAGAAAACCCGACGATTCCTCGGATGAATTTGTTCATTGTTCAATGAGTGAATGAGTGAATTTTGAATGACTGAATGATTGAATGAGCGAATGGGTTAGTTGAGTTGTGAGTTAGTGAGTTAGTGAGTGAGTGAATTTTGAATGACTGAATGATTGAATGACCGAATAGGTAAGTGAAAGGATTTTAGCGAGAAGAGGGCTTCTTAGTAGTCAAATTGATGATTTTGAATAAATCAGACGTCAGGATGACAGCGAGCAAACACGCTCGTTCACCAACTAAAAACATTCAATCATTCAGTCATTCAATCATTCAAAATTTAAAACTTACTAACTCACTAACTCGCAATTCGCTAACTCACTCATTCACTCATTCACTCATTCAAAATTACCTAGTCATTCAGCGCGTCATAAACCAGTAGCTGGTTTTTGGAAATGATTGTTTCGCCGGGTTGAAGGCCGGATTTGATGTAAGTCCGGTTGGCCAGAGAGCGGTATACTTCTACGGGGCGGGTTTCGATTTTGCTGCGGCTGTGGTATACCATTACCCAGTTTTTGCTGCGGTCAAATATGATCGCCTGTGATGGTATGGCCTGCATTTCGCTGCCTTCCTCGAAATTAAGACTCACAGTTGCATGCATTTCGGGTTTGAGCTTGAAGCCTACATTTTGAAGCTGAATGCGGATCTTCATCGCCTTGGTATCCGGGTCGAGCACGTTATAGATTTTGTCCACCTTACCTTTGAACACTTCGTCCGAAAAGCTGATCGTGCGCACTTCTGCGGTCATTCCCAGCTTGATCCTTGGAATATCACTTTCATTTACATTCGCCATTACCCACACATCGGCGATTTGTCCGACAGTGAAAAGGCTCTCCGAATTGTCGGAGCGCAGCTGCATACCGCGATTTACATTTTTGTCGATGATGAATCCGTTGATTGGCGACTTGACTGTGTAGTTGGTGGATTTACCCAAACCATAAATAGAGAAAATTTCCTTGACCCGGCTGAGTTCCGCCTGTGCTTTGTCAACCATCTGTCTCGCCGAGATCACGTCGCGCTCAGGAACCAGCTTGCTCTCAAACAAATCTTCGGTGGAAGATAGGTTCTTCTGCGCCACCAGCAGGTCCGACTGCGCCTGGATCATCTGCCGCTCAAAATCCGCTACTTCACCCGAGCGTATCACAGCGAGTTTCTGACCTTTACGCACATTGTCGCCGAGCTCCACATCCACTTCTTCGACATTGCCACCTACCAATGGGTATACCTTAATTACCTGGTTTTCATCAGGTACTACCTTGCCGACGAGCGTCAGCTCATTGCGGACAGGTTCGGTTTGTACAGTATCCAGCTTAATGCGGGTCATCATTGTATCCGACAGCATAAATGCTTTTGACTCTTCGGCATCTGCCTGCTTTTTTTCACAAGCCCCGAAACCAAGGCCAAGTGCGGCAAGCGCAGCGGAGTAAATTATATTTTTGATCATTATAAAAGTGGCCAGGCCATTAAATTGTTCGATTTGTATGATTATCAGTTAAATAGCTCCTCGCCAACCACGTAGTTCAGTTCCTCGTAAACCTTAATGCGATCAGCCTGCAGGCGGTTGTATTCCTTGATGCTCTCGTTGTAGGTTTCAATAAAATCGATGAATTCGAGGAGGGTAATGTTCCGTTTCTGAAAGTTGTCGTAAATACCGCTGCTGAGTAGCTGAAACTGATCCGTAAATTGATTTTCAACACTCTGGTAGGCTTTCTCGGCGATGCCAACCTTCTGGATAGCCGCGTCAACTTCATTGCCTACGCTGTTCTGGCGTGCATTTTCAGCTGTTTTGTAATAGCTGATGTTGGTTTTGGCTGCTCTGATGTTTCCTTGATTCCGGTTAAAAAAGGGTAGGGAAATCGTCGCATTTATACCGAAATAGTTATTGACATAATTACTCGCCTGATCATAAATCGCTCCGACCTCAATGTCCGGTATAGCCAGCGCCTTTTGCAAGGTGTAGTTAAGTTCTGCTTCTTTCGTCTGTGATTGCGCCACTTTCAGGTCGGCGCGGCTCTGTAAAGCTCGGTCCTTTAATGCGGCCGGAGTGTACCTGTCAAGCTGGTACCTTCGGATATCGGAACTGTCTACCACCGACTTTACAGGCCGCTCGGTGTTCAGCAACGTGCGAAGATCCCGCTGGTTTTCCTGCAGTTCAAAGAGGATATCTGCCCGGTCATTCGTAAGCTGGAAAAGCAGGGCTTTCAGGCGTACCACTTCTTTCAGCGAAATGTTTTTCCGGGCATATTCCTTTTCGAAGGCGCTTACGGTGGTATTCAGCGTATTGATCTGCGTGTCGTACAATGCGACGGTTTGTTCCAGATAATAGGTTTCGAAGAAGTTCTGGCGCAGTTCGAATTTGAGGGTACGTACCAGATCATAAAATTGGTACTCACTCTTGCGGGTGCTCTCCACATCAAGCGCGACTTGTTTGTTACGCTTCCCGGCCCTGGTAATCAGCTGGGAGATCGTGAAAACTTTCTGACCATTTTTGCCTACGTCAAATGCGCCACGGGATGGGCTGTAAGCATTGATCTCGACACCAAAAGTCGGATTGTTCCAGAGCTTGTCCTGGATTTCTATCGATTTCGCAATATCAATCTGGTATTTCTCGGCAAGCAGTTCGAGGTTGTTCTGGAGGAAAAGACTATCAGCCTGCCTGATAGTGAGTTTGAGTGTATCCTGTGCGTGTAAACCGGTGACGGTTAAGATAAGCAGCCCGATGAAATAGGTTCGCATAATTTCTGTTTTAGAATGATGCGATATTCGGACGCCAGTATTACAGCAGGCTTAAAATAACGTTAGAAAAAAATTAGAATGCGGCTATTGGGCGGCCGTGGGGGTAATGCAAAAATGCCCCCCTGCCCCCCGGAGGGGGGTATTGGTAGATAACGCAAATTGCAAAGAGCAGCCCCCCCTGCCCCCCGGAGGGGGGTATGGTAGATAACGCAAATTGCAAAGAGCAGGCCCCCCTGCCCCCCGGAAGGGGGGTAGAGCGTAACGCAAAGTCCCCTTCAGGGGATTTAGGGGAAAAAAACGAGGTCAAACATGACTAAGCTGCACCCGGAACTCGCTTCCTGCACCAAGTTCGCTGGTCACTGAAATGTGGCCGTGATGGAGTTCAATAATTCGCTGGCAAATGGACAGACCAATGCCGAAACCGGGTACGCCCGACGCATTTGACGATCTAAAAAATGGATTGAAAATGTGCGAAATGTCTTCCTGGCCGATTCCGATCCCGTTGTCTTTCACTTTCACAATGCAGGATTTTGCATTGGATGAAATGAGGATCTGCGCCTGATGGTTTGAAGAATATTTACAGGCATTATCCAGCAGATTGGAAAAAACCCTTTTTAGCAATTCCTCATTTCCTTTGATCACCGTTTCGTTCTCGTTTTCAGGGATGGTTTCATAGCCGATGGTCACCTCGTAGTCAGGGTGTGCGGCCAGGAGTTCTTCTTTTGCCAGGAATGCAAGGTCTTCAATGTGTACAGGTGCCATTTTCAGGTTACCAACGTTTTCCAGTGATCTTGCAAGAAACAGCAGGTTATTGGTTATGCTGATCAGCCGCTCAGTATCCGACGATAAGTTATTGAATACTTCCACCAGGTCGGGGTTACTTGCAGTAAATCGCTGCCCAAGCTGTATCTCCGATTTCAACGCGGCCAACGGTGTGCGCAACTCGTGTGAAGCGTGGGATACAAAACTTTTTTGTTGTTCAAAGGCCTTGTTAAGACGGTCTAGAACGGTGTTGAAGTTGATGGCAAGCTGCGCGATTTCATCTTTTCTGTTTCCCTCATCGAGTTGCTGCGACAGGTTCTGCGCAGTGATAAGTGATATCTGTCCATTGATCCGGTTGATCGGACGGAGCGCATTGCCCGCAAAGTAAATGCCCAGCCCCACTGTAACTGCAATGCCCGCGAGTAAACCCCAACCCAATGTATTTTTCAGGTTGGCGAGTTTGCTGTGGCCAAAAGTATCGTAGGCAGAAGCCAGGACTACAAGCGGCTCACTATCGTCCTGGTAAAACAACCCGATCACCTCATTTTCACCTTGATGGAATTCAATATACTTCTTCTCACGCACTTCATCGAGCAGTGATTTTCGATAGGTCAGGAGCTTGTCGTCAACACTGGAATAGATCATTTCATTCTCTTTGTCAAAGATCAGTACCTTTTCATCCAGCATTTCAGATAGTGTATTCTGGTCAATTGCTTTGAGCAAATCCTTGTCAATGCCTTTTACTTTTACCAGCAACCGGCAGGTGGTTTGTGCCCTGCTTTTTAGCCGGTCGTAAAATTCCTCCTGCCTGTAATGCTCGGATACGCTGTAAATCGCGAATGAAAACAAAAGGAGTATCGCCGCTACAAGTAGCGTAAACTGCAATGCGAGCCGGTCTTTTATTTTCATAGGTACTTTACTCTTCTTTCATGATGTAGCCCATTCCGGGACGGGTGTGAATCAGTTTTACCGCAAAATCCTTATCTACTTTTTTACGTAAATAATTGATATATACCTCCACTACATTGGTACCCGGATCGAAATTAAGATGCCACACGTGTTCTGCCAGATCCATTTTGGATACTACCCTTCCGCGGTGCATCAGGAAGTATTCGAGCAATGCAAATTCTTTCGCCGTCAGGTCGATTGCATTACCTGCACGTTTCACTTGCTTGGTACCCAGGTTCATTTCAAGATCGGCAATCCTCAGTATGGTATCTGTTGTCTCTGGATTGTTGAGCACCGACACGCGCAATGCGGCATTGATGCGGGCTAGAAGCTCCCTGAAATCAAATGGTTTAACGATGTAATCGTCAGCGCCCCGGTTAAGTCCTTCAATCTTGTCCTCAATTTCTCCGTAGGCAGTGAGCATGATAATGGGAAGTGCCGGCTTGTAAATCCGTATTTGCTGACATACATCATATCCTTTCATTCCTGGTAAATTCACGTCCAGGAGTACCAGGTCAAACTTTTTGTCCAGCGCGAGCTGCTTTCCCGTGATACCATCATAGGCTATTTCAGCCTCAAAATGTTCTGCTGCCAGTCCGCGAAATATATTCTGGGCAATTCTGCGGTCGTCTTCGACGATAAGTATCTTCTTCATGGTGTCAGGTTAAAGTATGTGTGCTGTTTCCATTTATAAATGTTGACTTCAACCTGTCAAGATGTTTTCGGAGTTTGGTTTTCAATGATTTCTTTGGGGATGATTTCGGTAAGCGGCTCGGCTGGCGTCTGAACAACGATCCCCTGATCGAGTGAATGAATAATCGCTTTGTTGCTATGTGCGAAGTAGCACGCGTCAATGCCCTGTTCCTGGATACTTTTGATTAAAACTGTTGTATCGGGCCTGCTGCGTTTCCTGGTTTGCCGGATGTAAACAGCGCGGATATTGGTAGGGAAAGTGCGGCAGATCTCTTCATAAATCTCAGGGTCTTTCTGCGAATCGTCACCCAATAAAATAAATTGCAGCTCGGGGTAGAAGTTAATGATATTATGAATTTTCCTTAGCTTATGATCATGCGAGCCGGCACCCGTCATTACAAAATCATCAAGCCCTGACTTTATCTTTTTCAGTTTTAAAATTGCTTTCGGTAGTCCATTTAGCTCGGCAAACCTGACGATCATATCGTAAAGGTTCCATTCGCTGCTGGACACATAAAAGAAGATATTACTCTCTTTCTGTGGATGCGTACGACTCGCAAATGAGAGGAGCTGGTAATGTTTTACCACATCATCAAAAGGCTTCCTGGCCTGTACATTCCGCGCCAGCAAAACGAAAAGCTTGCGGAAAGAGCGGCGGCTGTGTGAGATCAGGAATGTGTCGTCAATATCAGATATTAACCCGTAAGAAGTTTTATAAGGTAAGAAAAACTCCTCTGTGCTCGTTGCCTGGTACTTTTTTCCATTTATCTCCTCATCAACACTCACTTCAAACGTGTGCCAGCCGCTGGACATGCTCTCGGTAAAAGGTACCTGAAAACGGAAATAGCCATCTGCCTCAGCGGTTGTTTCAGCAGTCAGGTTTCCTACTTTCAATACTACTTTCAGGAACGGAATGGTTTTAATGGAGAACAGTTCAATGATCGTTCTTGCGTAACGGAAACCGCTGCGCGTGTATTTACGATCGCCGGAAGGATACTTTCTAACAACATGTCCAAAAACAACCAGTTCCGTTTTATTCGCATAGCCGCGATACAGTTTTAAGTCACAACGTTTCATAACTATCTTTAACCCACTTAGACTTTACGACCCTAATTTAGCCATTATGTTTTCAGAACGAAAAGTTTTGCTGGTTGTTAATCCGATCTCCGGCGACGTCAACAAGGATGTTATTTTTGAGAAAGCTATTGAAAAAGCAGAGGCAGAGGGGTATGGATTGCGTATGTATTCTACTACCGGAGCGGATGATCTGGAACAAATCCGGGATATCGTAAATGAGATCAAACCGGAGCGTGTACTGGTTGCAGGCGGGGACGGGACTATCTCTCTGGTAGCGCAGGCGGTATATGGTGTCGATATCATCATGGGCATTATTCCCGCCGGTTCAGCAAATGGCCTTTCGGTCGATTTCGGATTATCAGGCGCCATAGACCAGGCTATGGATGTTGCTTTCGGAGGTAATATCATGCACATGGATGCCGTGTCGATCAACGGGGATATCAGTCTGCATTTAAGTGATTTAGGGTTAAATGCATTATTGGTCAAAAATTATGAAAACAGCGAAACACGCGGCAAGCTGGGTTACGCGCGTGAAATGCTGAAAACGCTAAGTGAGCATGAAAACTTCCTGGCAAGAATTACCACGCCGGACGAAGTGATTGAAACAGACGCATTGATCGTCATCATCGCGAATGCACAGAAGTACGGTACCGGGGTCACGATCAATCCGAAGGGGGATATGTCAGATGGACTTTTTGAGCTCGTGATCGCCAAGAAGCTGGACTTCATCGAAACGGCCAAGATCCTCGCGGGCAACACCGATTTCAACCCTGAAATCATGAAGGTAATATCCGTAAAACACGCCATTATAGAATGTCTCGATAAAGAAGCCCATTTCCAGATCGACGGAGAGTACAAAGGCACATTAAACCGCGTAGAGGCAAAAATTATTGAAAGGTATATTAAGGTGGCGATTTTATGAGGTGGCTGTTAGCCGTCTGCTGTCGGCAATCGGCTTTCGGCTTTTTTGAACCTGACGGTTTAGAGAAAACGGATATCGTCAATAGTTACATTAATAAAGGCCGACGGCCGACAGCCGAAAGCCGACAGCCTTACAAGCAGTAGTTCTTCCCAGCCAGTGCTTTTTTGACAAACTTATTATTCTTCAAATGAAGGCTATTGTTCTTGTGTTATCTGGGCTGTTCTTGTTTCAGCTTCATTGTTTCGGACAAGCTGCTGAGCTTTGTCAGGGTGCGTATTTCACTGAGGAGCAGGGGAAAGAATTTCTTGAAAAACATAAGGTAACCTCCAAACTGGCGTGGGAAACGCGGGCTGCGCAGATCAGGCAACAGATCCGGGAAGGTATGGATTTGAAAACGCTGCCTCCCAAACCTACTTCAAAGCCGATCGTTCACAGCCGCAGGGAAATGGACGGGTATTCCATTGAAAGTGTCGCGTTTGAAAGTATACCGGGCATTTATGTGACGGGCAATTTGTACCGGCCTTTGAAAAAGCAGAAATCTTATGCAGGTATCCTGGCACCGCACGGACATGGTGAAAATCCGCACGGACGTTTCAGGGAGCAAACGCAAAAACGTTGCGCAACGCTGGCGCGGATGGGCGCGATTGTTTTTGTCTGGGATATGGTCGGACAGGGCGATTCGAAGCAAACTGCACACAAAATGCCCAAAGCGCTCAAATTGCAGACGATCAACAGCATTCGTGCGCTGGATTATTTGCTCTCCATTCCCGGCGTTGATCCCGAAAGAATAGCAGTTACGGGTGAGTCAGGCGGCGGCACGCAGACTTTCCTGCTGGCTGCAATGGACGATCGTGTAAAGGTGTCTGTTCCGGTCGTGATGGTTTCAGCTTATTTCTTCGGAGGCTGTGTTTGCGAAAGCGGCTTACCCATTCATAAAAAAGGAGACTATCAGACTAACAATGTGGAAATAGCGGCACTAGCAGCTCCCCGGCCGATGATCCTGATTTCCGATGGTGGCGACTGGACCAAAAATACCCCGGAGGTAGAATATCCCTTTATTAAAAACATTTATAGTTTGTACGGGAAAACAGACCAGCTGGAAGCAGTTCACCTGGCTGATGAAAAGCATGACTTTGGTCCTTCCAAAAGAAAGGCAATGTATGCTTTTATGGCTAAGCATCTCAATCTGAACATAAAAGCAGTAACCAATTCCCTGGGGAATATTGACGAAGAGCCTTCCAAAGTGCTGACTCAAAAGGAACTGGAAGTTTTCAACGAAGCACACCCGAGGCCAGCCAATGCAGTAATGGGGGACGAGGCGGTGATGAAACTCCTGTAAATTCGCATGATATGATCATTTTCATCGTCTTCGCTGCGATTGTTTTCATTGTTCTCAGTTCTACCGTGTTCAAGCTGCATCCGCTGGTAGGATTGCTGCTGGCGGCGATCGGAGTAGGCGTTTTTGCAGGTCTTCCGATTGACAAACTGGCCGAAACCATCGGAAAGGGATTTGGAGAATTAATGTCGAAGATCGGATTAATGGTCATTCTCGGCTGCGTAATCGGCGCGATCCTGGATAAATCCGGCGCAGCGATCAAGGTAGCTGACGTGATTTTGAAGCTTTTTGGTGAGAAACATCCTGCATTTGCCATGTCCGTTATCGGCGGGATCGTAGGTGTCCCGGTTTTCTGCGACTCCGGTTTTATTATTTTACATAAGCTTAACCAGATAGTCGCCAAACGCACAGGCAAGCCGCTGGGTACTATTGCACTATCGCTTTCAGGTGGTTTGTTTGCGACACATACGCTGGTACCACCAACGCCCGGGCCACTTTCCGCCGCAGGTAATCTGGGGATTTCCGACTCTGTCGGTTTGGTGATTTTAATCGGTTTGATTGTGTCCGTGCCCAGTCTTTTTCTTTCCACCTGGTTTGCTCAGAAGTTCGCGCGGAACATTGAAATCACGACCGAAGCGGCTGTCGAGGAGCCCGTGCTAATCCCGGAAAGACAGCTACCGCCAGCGTGGAAAGCTTTTATGCCCATTGTGCTTCCTATTCTGCTGATTACACTTGCTTCTTTCGCCAGTATCCTCCAATTTCCTAAGGAATGGACAATGTGGCTGGGATTTTTCGGAAGTCCGCTGGTTTCATTCCTGCTGGCTATCTTTTTCAGTTATTCATTATTCCCTGAAAATGCCGCCGAACGGATGATGTTCTGTTTTAAAAGTGGCATTGAGCATTGCGGTACCACGCTGGTGCTGGTCGGCGCAGGTGGCGCTTTCGGCGCTATTCTGAAAGAAACGCACCTGAAGGAAATGGTAAGTGAGTGGTTATTGTCAAACGAAATGTCAGGCGGCTATTTGTTACTAATCGCGTTTCTGATTGCTGCATTCTTTAAAACAGCGCAGGGTTCAACAACTTCTTCAATGGTGTTAACAACCAGCATACTTGCGCCACTACTTGCTTCACTGGGCTTTATTACTCCCATTCAAATCACCCTTGTAGTAATGGCAGTAGGCAGCGGCGCGATGGTGGTGTCACATACCAACGATGCGTGGTTTTGGGTTGTATCGCAGTTTACCGGCATTTCAGCCAGGGATACGTACCGCACGCATACGATACTTACGGGTTTGCAAGGGCTGGTGAGCTTTGCGGCGGTGATGGTGTTGTGGGTTTTGCTGGGGTGAC
>NZ_JBHYGF010000049.1:0-2264 GCF_051859145.1 Dyadobacter sp. | reverse complement strand
CGAAAAAGCCAGCATAAGCTGGCTTTTCCTTCGTTTGGCATTACAAATATCTAAACGCCCAGCTCAGCCAACACCTCAGATACCTTTGCAGCAGCTTCTTTGAACTCAATTGCAGAAGATACTTTCAATCCGGATTCGTTGATGATTCTTGCGCCTTCTTCTGCGTTTGTTCCTTGCAGACGAACGATGATAGGGACAGGAATTTCGCCGATTGCCTTATAAGCTTCCACAACTCCGGCAGCTACACGGTCGCAACGAACGATACCGCCGAAAATGTTGATCAGGATTGCTTTTACATTCGGGTCTTTCAGGATAATGCGGAAACCGGCTTCCACAGTACGTGCATTCGCGCCACCTCCAACATCCAGGAAGTTGGCAGGCTCGCCACCTGAAAGCTTGATCAAATCCATAGTCGCCATCGCTAGTCCGGCGCCATTTACCATGCAACCTACGTTTCCGTCCAGTTTTACGTAGTTCAGGTTATTTGCACCTGCTTCTACTTCTAAAGGATCTTCTTCGTTGGTATCGCGCATTTCAGCCAATTCAGGGTGACGGTACAATGCGTTGTCATCCAGGTCAACTTTTGCGTCAACAGCAAGAATTTTATTATCTGATGTTTTCAAAACCGGGTTGATTTCGAACATCGATGAGTCACTTTCTACGTAAGCTTTGTAAAGTGAGGTGATGAATTTCACCATTTCCTTGAATGCATCGCCTTCAAGACCAAGAGCAAATGCAACTTTACGCGCCTGGAATGGCTGCAATCCAACTTTTGGATCGATCCATTCCTTCATGATTTTTTCAGGAGTATGCTCCGCAACTTCTTCGATGTCCATACCGCCTTCGGTGCTGGCCATGATCACGTTGCAGTTTCTGCCGCGGTCCAGGAGAATAGATAGGTAGTATTCTTTTGGCTCGCTCACACCTGGATAGTAAACGTCTTCCGCGATCAATACTTTATTTACGCGTTTTCCGTCCGGTCCGGTTTGGTGTGTCACCAATACTTTACCCAGAATATTGTTTGAAATTGTTCTTACATCTTCCACTGATTTCGCAAGAGCAACACCGCGCTGCTCAGTACCAACGATGCGGCCTTTACCACGGCCACCGGCATGAATCTGGGATTTAACTACATACCATTTGGTGCCTGTTTGCTGGCTCAACTCGCGTGCTACTTCCACCGCTTTATCGGGAGTGTCGGCTACGAGTCCTTCCTGAATACGCACACCGTATTTTTTAAGAACGCTTTTGCCTTGATATTCGTGAATATTCATGAGTATAAAAGTAAATTGGTATTTTCGAGGCAAATTAAGGAATTAATCAAAACGGGCGAAGGAATAAGCTCAATTATCTTCATTCAGATCATGAATTTACTTCAGGCGAACGGGATCCGTCGCACTTATGGTTCTTTACAGGTTTTGAAGGGAATTGATCTGGAAGTTAAAAAGGGGGAAGTGGTGGCTATTGTCGGTCCGTCGGGTGCAGGGAAAAGTACTTTCCTGCATATTCTGGGGACTTTGGACAGGCCCGAAGAGGGTGAAGTGATTATCGACGGGGTGAATGTTTTTGGCCAGAAAGACAAAGACCTGGCACGGTTCCGGAATGAAAAAATAGGCTTTATATTTCAGTTTCATAATCTGCTAGCCGAGTTTACAGCATTGGAAAACGTATGTATGCCCGGGTATATCAATGGAAATACGAACGAAAAGCAGATCATAGAAAGAGGGAAGGAGCTGCTTGCGATGTTGGGTTTATCCAGCCGGATGGACCATTTACCCTCGCAGCTTTCAGGCGGCGAGCAGCAGCGCGTGGCAGTGGCCAGGGCACTTTTGAATAATCCTGCGATTGTACTCGCCGACGAGCCAAGCGGTAACCTAGATTCACACAATGCATTGGAGCTGCACCAGCTTTTCTTCAAGCTACGGAATGAATTCGGGCAGGCATTTATCATTGTAACACACAACGAAGATCTTGCAGAAATGGCCGACAGGCGCCTTGTGATGCAGGACGGACAGATGCTTTCGTGACCAATAAAATAAATAGCTCAAAAAATGTGACCAAACTTCCGGATGTACGTCTAAATAGGGAAGTTTTTCATAACGTTGAGTATCGCAGATAGCCGCCGAAAGTTTTCAAGCGGATATTTCAAAATTCATTAACAACAAAAAACCGTCAGGATATCCCGACGGTTTTTCTTTTATCAGATGAGATTGGAATTACATCATTCCGCCCATTCCACCACCGTGGCTGTGGCCACCAGCAGC
>NZ_JBHYGF010000048.1:0-13235 GCF_051859145.1 Dyadobacter sp. | reverse complement strand
AACGGAAACATGGGCGAATAAAAATGCCAGGAGAGCAAGTGAATTTCTCATTGTTGCGGATTAAAAGGTTGGTTGGTGTGGATCCACCAGGCGGATTGTTCCTATACATTCCAAGTCAAAGAGGTGCGGACATACCTGAAAGGTTGTACCTTGTTTTTCTTTACTTAAAATAAATCTGAGCAAGCCATAACCAACAAAAACGGGCCGCTGGAATAACAGCAGCCCGCCTTTTTGCAGATAAAACCGGTCGCACAATACATGTTTAATTTGATTGGTTATGGTCGAACTGCATTACCCACATACAGTTGCCGGGCCAGTAAGTGCCGATTACTTCGTGGCTGACGAGTTCGTCGTCAACAACCTCATAGCCGGTAATGCAGCCACCTGAACTTTCGAGGTCAGCCTTAGCCCGGTTATACAACCTGATCCAGGTATCGGGAGAAATGAGCTCCTGAGAGACGTGGAAAAGCTTACGCCAGGGCTCCTCAGAATTGGCACCATATCTTTGGATGAGATAATGTTTGAAGCTTTCATTACTCAATGTAATTACCGGCCGCCTTTCGCTTTCAAGTTTCATGGTAATATAGAATTAGTTGTACAAATTACGATGCATGTGACCGAATTACTACTAAAAACATACCAGGGTAAAATGCTGTGAAAAGCGAGTGGATCTTAGCTGAAAAGCCAATTTATCTGGCTCCTGAATATTCCTGCCTTTTAGCTTTCAGGAGTGCGTAGTTGCGGTGGGTAGCCAGGGATTTATCCAGTAGCTCAAAAAGGCCCAGGTTTTTAAGTACGTACCAATTGATTTTCAGCAGGTAAAGGCTTACATAGGAATGTGGATTTCTGCGGATAAATGCAGCAGTTTCCGCAAGCAGGTCTTCTCTTTCTATGCGCTGTTTTTCGAGCCAGTATCTGGTACTGTCCTGTTGATTTTTCTTCCTGGCGCGCGCTTCTTCCACTACCCATTTATTAGTCTTTATGTCGGAAGGTTTTTGAATGCTGTCATTAAAAAGCTGCCATTCCAAATTACTGCGGGAGTTGGTAACAACTGATCTTGAAACATTTCCGGTATCCAGCCTGATCACCGTTCCCGATTCAAAAAAGAATGTAAGTGAACCTTTGAGTTGGGAAACCTGCAACTGGTACAGGTCAGGTAAGAGATTTTTGTCCATTTTCAGGTGCGTGGTATCAAAGCCGAGCTGAATGGAATGTACCACTGCCGCAAACCCTTTTTCGCGCGTCAGCAAAATAGCGTGCCGGTCGTTCAGCACGCGAGGCGATATGATACTGATTTTTACATTTTGGGAAAAAGAAGCAAGCTGGGCAGCCACAACAAAAAGAAAAGGCAGTAAGCTTTTGAGCATGGATCCGGGCTGACATTTGGCCTATTGTAACGAAAAAAAGTTGGGCGCAGTTTGTTACCGCACCCAACTTTCGCAAAGACTTCCAGTTACTATTTAATGTGCGCCTTGATCACGACAGGCTGGTGGTCAGAAGGATAGCGTTGTTCCTTGGCGTCTGTCAGAACACCATATTTAAGAACATCCACATTCTTGCTTACAAAAATATAGTCAATGCGCTTATCCATTTTGGCGTCGAATTTGAAGCTGTTGAAAGTCCCCTCAGGTCCGTAAGGAGCCTGCTTGGTGACTTCATGCGCGTCGCTCAAAATCCCTTGAATTGCCTTGATCTGTTCTGTTTCCGGTGTTGAATTAAAATCACCGGTGAGGAATACGGTCGCTTTACCCGCGATTTCACTGATCTTTTTCACCATCAATTGTCCCGACTGTTTCCTCGCTTCCACGCCCTGGTGGTCGAAATGCACATTAAATAAGAAAAACTCCTTTTTGGTGTCGCGGTCCTGGAACTTGCCCCACGAGCAGATCCGGTTGCAGCAGGTTGCATCCCAGCCCTTGCCTGGTTTATCAGGCGTTTCGCTCAGCCAGAAGTCACCCGATTTCAACAGTTTAAACCGATCTTTTTTGTAAAAGATAGCCGAGTGCTCGCCACCCTCTTTTCCATCGTCGCGGCCTTTTCCGTAGTATGCAAATTCCGGCAGCTCAGCCACATCTTTCAGCTGACCGACCAATGCTTCCTGCACACCAAAAATGTCGAATTCATGAAAGCGGATCAGCGCTTTTACATTCTCCTTCCGGTTTGGCCAGGCATTAATGCCGTCATTGGAAGTATTGTACCGAAGATTGTAGCTCGCCACGTTAATGGTGCCCTTTTGGGCGAAGGTGGCGGTGGATAAAGCGAAGAGCAGG
This sequence comes from Dyadobacter sp., assembly GCF_051859145.1. Lineage (GTDB taxonomy): Bacteria > Bacteroidota > Bacteroidia > Cytophagales > Spirosomataceae > Dyadobacter. The sequence goes on along the minus strand of NZ_JBHYGF010000048.1, from coordinate 10,965 downwards.
AGGAAAGGAAAGATTAAGCGTTTCATGAATGTGGATTTTTGTAATAACTATATTTAAATGTGCTTTGAACGAAGACCTTGTCACCCTGAGCGCAGTCGAAGGGAGTAGCGAGGTCGCCCGCCCTTCGACTGCGCTCAGGGTGACAAGGTATTGTGACACCGCGACAAAGGTGTTAACTTTTCCCTTTTCTCGCAATCAAAAACTTCCCTACAACCTCCCCGTCATCGCGGATCATTTTTAGGTCTAACTGCTTTTTCGTCGCGTGCAGCTTGATCAATGTGCGCTTGCCTTCCAATGGGCCGCCGCCTATGACGATCGGGAAATTGTGGTCGGCGTCGGGCTCGTGCGTCATGTAGCGGTGCGTGTGACCGGAGATCTGTAAATCGATTTTGGCTTTGTTTAAAACCGGTCCGAAAACCTGGCGGCAGTGCAACGTACCATGCCAATCCCCGGAATGGTAAGGTGAAATGTGGATCAGCACAACCCTGAAATCCGCTTTTTTAAACTCGGCGGATTCCACTTCTTTTTCCAGCCACTTTTTCTGCGTTTCGCGGTAGCGGTCAAATGCGATCAGTCCGCCGTAATCCACGGCATCGTCGGCTTTGTCCTCACCTGAATCAAGTACCACAAACCTGACCGGCCCGCGCGTGAATGCGTAATAGTATTTGTTTTCAGGATATGCGTAATAATCAGGAATGTGGCGTGAAAAACTGCCGCGGCATTCGTGGTTACCCTGTGTCAGAATGAATGGGAGTTCAGTAGCAAAGATATCCACGCAGGGTTTGATCAGGTGATCGATCATTTGTTGTTCTTCTGAAACCCAGTCGAAACAATCGCCATTGAAAACTACAAAATCGTAGTCGCGCGTGTTGCCTGTGTAGCCGTGACGGTAAAGCAGCTGCGGGATAATCTGGGGACGGTCGTGAATGTCGTTGAAAATAACCATCTTGAATTCTTCCTCATTCTCGGCCGGCGTTTTGAAGCTCAGCAGCGCACTTGAAATCGTCTCGCCAAACTCCACCCTGGAACCTTTGTAGCCTGTTATCTCCGTGGACACAATCTTGTATTTGTGCTCTGTCCCGGGTTTGAGGTTTTTAAGGGTGATTTTATTAATGCGGTTATTGGCTTCAATGAGCCCGTTTGTATAGCCAAACTCGCGCATGCTGGTGTAAGTGCCCTGGCCGTACTCCACCCAGCTGAAACAGTTTTTATGCGTGATCCACATAATTGTCAACTCGTCGGTACCCATATTTTGCAGGTACGGACCGGCAACGAAATGGTTTTTTTCCTCCGCTGCCGCATTGTTATCCAATGCAGCCGAGGCTTGTGACGCACTGAGCGGAAGTAAGCTCAATGCGCCGATCTGCGACATTTTTTCAAGAAAAGACCTTCTGTCTGAAAGCATAATTATTAAGGATTTAGGAATAGCAGGTTTTGGTATTTTATTCCCAGTTAGGGTTTTGGGTCAGATTGGTATTAAGCAGCCGCTCCTGTTTTGGGATCGGGTAAAGGTAATCCTTATTCTCATCGAACTTCTTGGTGATATGCCCGTTTACGACGATGTTACCGCCTTTGTTGCCATTTTCAAGCAGGATTTCGCTGCCTAGTTTCAGCAGCTGAGCCCCGGGAACGGTTGGTTTTGTACCTTCATAAATCACGAGATCCACCTTGCCGTTTTTGTCAAGATCGTAATTGCCCGGACCAGGGAAGTACATCCCTTTGAATTGTTTTGTCAACAGCTGTCCCTCTTTCCAGCGGATGATATCGTCCCATCTCAGGAAATTTTCCATGACCAGCTCTATCCTTCTTTCGCGGCGGATTTCCAGGAGCACACCTGCATTCTTCCCGCTCAGATTGGTATACATCTGCGCCTGGGATGGATCTGGTTTTGCATTGGCATTCACCATATTAATGTTCGGCATGCCCACGCGGTCACGGGTGAGTTTGGTAGACATTTCCAGATCTTCCTGCGTCAATGTACCTTTTTCGGCTTTTGCCTCCGCATAGTTCAGCAGCACTTCGGCATACCTGAAAATCGGCATATCCGTAATATCCTTGTTGAAAGTATCCCATTTAGGCTCCGACACGAACTTGATCAACTGGTATCCCGTCACAGTAGCGCCAAATTCAGGGACAAGCTGGGCAGTTTCACCAATGCGCGTGTAGCCCGGCGTGCGGATCGTCTGCGAAAGGCGCGGGTCGCGATTCTGGGTTTCTTCAAAAAACTGCATCGTTTCGTAACCTTTGATATCAGTAAACCGGGATCCGTCTTTCATCAGGTAACTGTTAACGAGCTTTTTCTCCAAACCAGGTTTCCCGTAGGAAGCTGTCATTGTGTAATAATTGAGGTTGTGGTAAACCTGCAACTCGTCACTGAAATCGCGGGCGAGGATAATTTCTTCCGCAATCGCATTGTCTGATGAAAACAATTTCAGGTAAGCAGTTTCGGGAGTTGCTTTGTAAATGGAATACCCGCTGTTTGTCATAATATCCTGCGATGCGGCAATACTTGCATCCAGGAATTTTTCGGAATCCGGGAGCTTGAACTCGGTGTGGTACTTCCTGAAAGTGCCTTCATAAAGGCCAACGCGCGATTTCAATGCAAGCACCGTCCATTTCGTAATCGTATTAACCTGCTTGGTTGTGGTAGCGCCGAGCGCAAGCGTAGCATATTCGAGGTCGGCCATCACGGAGTCCATGACCAGTGTGCGCGGGTCACGCGGTTTGGTCAGCATATCCTGATCTTCCACCTCAATCGTGGCCGAATACCAGGGTACATCGCCAAATCTTTTTACCATATTAAAGTAAAAGTAAGCGCGGAAGAAGCGGGCAATCCCATTGTATTTCGCGACTGCATTTTTGTCCGGGCATTTGCCGGAATTGGCCAGGAAGTAGTTGATGTTCCTCAAATTACCCCACGTCCACCCGCCGCCGTTCGTAGGCACAATGCGCGTACCCTGTAACTCGTCGCGCAAACTGTTTTTCACCACATTGTCCACGTCCTCGTTGTACACATCTTCTGCGCCTGGCAGCATGTTGTAAAATGAATTGGTGTACAGCAAAAGGTCATTTTCGGTATTAAAGAAAGTTTCGGGAGAAATGGCGTCCATAGGGAGCCGGTTCAGGTCGCACGAGGCGAGGCCGATTCCCATTACTATAATGGCGATTAACTTTTTCATAACAGTATCTTGAATTTTGGAAAACCGGATTAGAAATTGATGCTCAAACCAGCTGAATACGTTTTGGCAAGCGGGTAAGTCCGCCCATTGGTACCGTCGCCGTCAAATTGTTCCGGGTCAATGTACTTGGTCCTGAGTGGCGTGTAGGTGAGCAGGTTTTCGCCGCTCACGTAAATCCGGGCATTCGGAATGCGTACTTTTTTTGTAATACTGGCAGGAATGGTATAGCCGATCACCACGTTTTTCAAACGGAGGTAACCCACATTCTGCACGTAGCGATCGTTTCTTGCATTCAGGTCGCCGCCGCCATTCAGTGCCGTGTAGCCGCGCAGGATAGGAAAGTAAGCATCCGTATTTTCAGGAGTCCACACATCCTTTTCAAATTCTCTTGGGATAAATGAATAATACGGGCGCGAGTAAGGTCCCCAGAATTTATCCGCATTTGCACCCGGGTACCAGTTTTTCCGGAGGATACCCTGCGCCAATGCAGAGAAGTCGAACCCGCCCCACGAAGCACCCAGGTTGATACCGTAGCGGAACCTCGGACTTGTGTTTCCAATGATCTTCAAATCGCCGTGATCAGCCAGTGTATTCGCTCCCTCGGATATCTTCCCGTCGCCATTTACGTCAATGAATTTCAAATCGCCCGCTTGCAGCTTGCTCCATTCACCCGGCGCGCTTAATCGCTGCTTGTTCACGAGCGTCTGGTCAACGGTGTAAGCTTGTGCTTCTTCATTTGTTTTGAAGTAACCATCAATGGAGTAACCCCACATTTCACCGATTGTCTGGCCCACGTAGCGGTTTGACAAGATTTTATTCGGGTTATCGAATTTGGTAATTTTGGCTTTGTAGTCAGACAAAATGAAGGACGCATTGTAAGAGAATGATTTACCTGCCAGCTTAAACTGGTCGCGCCAGTTGATAGACAGCTCAAATCCCTTTGTTTCCAGGTCGCCTGCATTCTGTGTAGGAACTGTGGCCCCGTAAACCATGGGCAGTACTTTTCCCGGGATCAACATATCCGTCGTTCTCCTGATATAAGCATCAAACGAGAGGTTAAGCTTGCTTTTAAACAAATCCGCATCAAGCCCGATGTTGGAAGTCGTAGCCTTTTCCCATGTCAGGTTTGAAGATATCGGGTTTGGATTGTTGACATAATTCAGTTTTTGCCCATTTGTCATCCAGTTCGACAACGAAGTAGGCATTGTAGAAATGTAGGGATAGTAGCTCGACGAGTTGTTGTTAGAAGGTAGCTGGTTACCCAATGTTCCGTACGAAGCTCTTATTTTCAGGTTATTCACAACATTCCGCACAGGCTCGAAGAACTTTTCTTCACTGATCCGCCAACCCGCTGAAAAAGAAGGGAAGAAACTATATCTTCTTCCTTCACCAAAGCGCGAAGTACCGTCATATCGCCCATTCACTTCGAGCAGGTACTTGCCCATATAATCGTAATTCACGCGGAAGAATGCACCGAACAATGAATACTGGTAAGATCCACCTTCGGTCAGCTGCTCGCCGGTACCCAGGTCAAGATCGTTCAAACTTTCCGAAAGCAGGTTTTTACGCGCGCCATATAGTCGCTGGTGTTTCTTGTTTTCGTAGTTCATACCCAGTGTTCCACCGAAGTAATGCTTGCCCAGGGTCTGGTTGTAGGAAGTGTACAGGTTCGTCACATTCATCGGGTCAAACCAGAAAGTTTTTTTCATCTGGTCTGTGTTGTAATTAGGAACCGGTGTCATAATGCCCGGCTGAATGGAATATTGCGCCACAGCAGAGCGGTACCAATCGTCGGCGATGTAGAAAGAGTAGGAGTGATTGGCGACCAGGTTCCAGGTTTTGGTAAAATCCATGGTTACCGTATTGATGGTCGTCAGCTCGTGTACTTTCTTCTCACCACCCGCAACTCCTTTTAGTAAATTGGCAAACAAACCATCCCCAATGGAGTAGTTGTTTTTCAAAGTATTATAAGTGGCAGTTCCGTCGGGATTCCGCGGCGCATATGCCGGCATTGCATGTACGGTAATGGCCACGAAGTTGGAGTTTGCACCGCCTTCCAGTCCCGGATATTTATATTTTGAATCAAAATACTGGGTATTGTTGCTCACTTTCAGCCAGGGCGTCAGCTGCGCATTTACTTTCGTGCGTAAAGTATAGGAATTGAAACGGTCGGTATTGATCCGCATAATTCCATCCTTTTGAAAAGCCGAACCAGACAGGAAATAATTGACTTTCTCATTTCCTCCCGAAAGATTGAGGTTATGCTGCATCGAAGGCTCGCGCATATCGAAAATCGTGTTCCACCAGTCGTAGTTGCCATAGTAGTTGTAAATATCTTTTCCATTCACATTTTTCACGACAGTCCACGGACGCTCCGGGTTTTCGGTTTTATCATACCTTCTTTTTTCCAGCTCAGCGTAGTCTTCCTCCGAGTAGCGCGTGTAAGTATTGCCGGTCGCCCGCTTAAAAGCTTCGTCATTGAGCATGGTATGCTCGTAGCCGTTTGTCAGGAAGTCAGTACTTACCGTCGGTTTTCCCCAACCGAAGTTGTTGCTGTAAGAAACGCTCGTTTTGCCGCTTTTGGCTGTTTTAGTAGTTACCAAAATCACCCCGAATGCACCGCGCGCTCCGTAGATCGCCGAAGCTGCCGCATCCTTCAAAACCGAAACAGACTCCACATCACCCGGGTTAATGCGGTTGATATCACCCGGGATACCATCGATCAGCACAAGCGGCCCGCCGCCGTTAATGGAAGTTTCGCCGCGTACATTGAGGTTACCACCCGATCCCGGCTGCCCCGAGCCGAATGTAATGTTCAGGTTGGGCACCATTCCCTGCAGGATCTGCGACATATTGTTGAGTGGCCTGTTTTCCAGATCTTTCGAAGTGACCTGGCTCACTGCGCCGGTGAGGTTCACCCTTTTCTGCGTTCCATAACCCACTACGATTACTTCCGAAAGTGCTTTGTCGTCTGTTTTCAAAGTCACATTCACTTCGGAGCGATTTCCTACCACCACCTCCTGCGAAATGTAGCCCACAAAACTGAATACCAGCACGGACTCCGGGTTTGGCACAGTTAATGTAAATTTTCCATCATTGTCGGTGGTAGTACCTTGCATACTGCCTTTCAGCACCACACTTACGCCTGGTAGCGTACCCTGCGCGTCGGACGAAGAAACGGTACCTTTTACAGTGATATCAAGCGGTTTGGTATACTCTTGCAGCTTTTCTTCCAGCTCGTTGAGATGCGACTCTTCTTTCGTCGCCTTTGTTTTTGCCAAAACAATCTGCTCGTTGATCACCTTGTAGTCGATTCCGCGTGGCGTGAGCAGCTCGTCAAGTACGCGGGAAAGCTTTTGATTTTTTACATCAATCGTGACCTGCTCCCGCACCGAAACGCGGCTGCTGTATACAAATTGTGTGTTCGCTTTTTCCTGAATGCGGTTGAGGGCTTCCTTTAAGGACACATTTTTGAGACTGAGTGTCACATCTTTACTGAGCAGCGATTGAGCCGTAGTCTCTTTCGCATAGCCGCCACCCGCAAGAAGGGTGACAAGAATCCATTGAAGCAGTCCAATGCGCATGATCTTTCGCCAATTGAGCGGCTTGTTACGTACTGTTTTTTGCATAATTTTGATTGTCTGATGGTTAGGCACTGTTGGATAAAAAACATCCTTTTGATCGGTGGTACGAGAACAAAGGATGGGATCTTGGAACCGGAGGTGGTGGTACACCTTCGGTTTTTTTAATGTGGGTTAATTGCAGGTCTTTTTACAGGCTAGTCACATGGCATTGCATTAATGGTGATGTTTTCTCCGGAAATTACATAGCTGGCATCCAGGGTAGTACAGAGCATTTCAAGGATACTGCTCAGCGGCTGCGACTCGAAGTTCGCGGTCACGCTGCATCGGGCAACTCCCGGGTTGGTCAGGCTGATATTCACCTTGAATCGCTTTTCAAGCTGGGCTATCACCTGGTTTACCAGGGTTTCTTCAAAAACAATTGTAACTGGTTCGTAAATGGGTTTTCGTGACGGAAGTACGATCTGTCGTGCAGTCAGTCTGCCCGAAGCGAGCTCAAAAAGTGCCTGTTCCTGCGGCTTCAAAATGACCTGCTGAGAAGTCCCGCCAGTATTTTTAGCCAGTACCGACACACTTCCCGTAACAACATCCACCTGAAACACTTCCCTGGAAACGGGCGCCTTTACATTGAAACTGGTACCCAGGACGCGGATCACCAGTTTGCCGCTTTCTATATAGAATGGTTTCGACGGATTTTTCTGAATGTCAAAAAAACCTTCTCCTGAAAAGGTAACAGCGCGCCGCTTCGCTTCAAACTGCTGCGGATAGGTAATCACCGCGCCGGGATGCAGGGACACTGAGCTGTTGTCGGGCAGCCGGTGCATCACAATTCGTTTTTCATTGTTTTTAAAAGTGGTCAGTTGCAGCGAGTGTTTCTGAAATTCGGCTGCAATCTCCGGTTCACCTTCCTGTTGTTTTACAGGATACTGAAAGTAAATGCCTATCGCCAGCAGTATGGAAGCAGCAATTCCGACCAGCCAGGCCAGGTTCAGTCGGCGGGGCGGTTTTTCTTCTTCTTCGGGGTCCATGCGGCTTTTTATTCCGCGGAAAGTCTCGTTTTTAATTTCCAGCTGCTCTTCCTCCCCGAAAGCGTCCAGGAATTCTGTATCCCCGCGCAGCGATTCATACCACGCCTCCACCTGCGCCTTTTCGGCTTCGGTGCATTCGTCTAGCAGGTACTTTTGTAGTAAGGAAGGGTAGATTCCGGCTGGCTTCATTTCTGGACTGATGGTTTATACCATGAAGTCGCGTGCCGGAAACGCAACCCTTAGTCAGTCCTGCAGATTTTATTAAAAAATTAGGGAAGCTATCAATGCGGTGATCATGTGCTCTTTCAAATGCGACCTTAAAACCCTGAGTGCGCGGGTAATATGTGCCTCGACAGTCTTTTCAGAAATGGCGAGCTGCTCACCAATCTGCTTGTTGGCAAAACCCTGGCGACTGAGCACAAACACCTCCTGACATTTGGCCGGAAGCAGGTGCAATCCCTGTTCATACCTGTTCTGGAGATCTGCCAATAATACCGGCTGGTCCGTTGTATCATCTACCTCAATGCGTTCTGCTTTCCATTGATCGTAGTGGCGAAGCCGGGTGTATTCTTTCCGGTAAAAAGAAATAATCTGCCTTTTGGTAATAGTGAAAAGGAGAGAGCGGCAGCAGGTTGCATTCAGGTTCCTGCGTTGCTGCCAGAGGTTTACAAAAAGCTCCTGAATGATCTCCTGAGCTGCAAACTGATCGTTTACCTTGCTGTAAGCATAGTTGAACAGCATTTTAAAATAACGGCTGTAAAGCGCTTCAAATGCGAGCTCGTCATCCTGCTCGCGGATCAGCGCAAGGATATTTTCATCGGAACAGCTCGTGTAAATGTGGTTCATAATGAAGATCGCCTGGAAGTCTGACTATTACTCAGTTGGGAAGGTTTGCAAAATTCGGAAATAAAATTATTACGACCTGTCTGAGCAGATTAAGTAATCTCTTTCTTTTTTTTACTTTATTAATTAAAAATTAACATGAACAAGGCTGAGACGATCCATTTAGGGTTAATATTTATAGCTCTGTTCAGGAAAAAGCATTACCTCCATAATCTAGCCCATGAAAAATTACCCCCAGGCCGCGCGTATTCTCGTGGCCATCGACTGCATCATTTTCGGTTTCGACGGAAAGGACATCAAGCTGCTGCTCATTAAAAGGAATTTCGAACCCGAACAAGGAAAATGGTCCCTGATGGGCGGGTTTGTCAATCACGACGAGGATTTATCAGAAGGTGCCGCGCGCATTCTCTATAACCTGACCGGACTCAAAAACATTTATGTGGAGCAACTGGAAACTTTCGGAAAGGCGAGCCGCGACCCGGGTGAGCGGACGGTTTCGGTAGTTTTTTTCGCATTGATCAAGATCGATGACCATGATTCGGAGGCGGTGAAAAATCATAATGCATCGTGGATTGTGCTGGAAAATCGTCCTAAACTGATTTTTGACCACGAACAAATGGTAGTCCGCGCGATTGAACACCTCAAATACAAAGCTGCATTGCACCCGATCGGCTTCGAGCTGCTGCCCGAACGTTTTACTATCCCGCAGCTGCAAAAACTTTACGAGGCCATTTACAACATCCCCATCGACCGCCGGAATTTCAGCCGCAAGCTCCTTTCCACCGGACTGCTGATCGACACTGGCGACAAGAACAACAACAGCGCCACCAAAAAAGCAACCCTATACAAGCTCGACACCGACAAATACAGAGCCAAATTCCATTCATTCTGGAACTTCATGCCGGATTCGATGAAGGAGGTGGAAGTGCGAATTAGTGAATGAATTTTGAATGACTGAATGATTGAATGAATTAGTTTTGAGTTAGTGAGTTAGTGAGTTAGTGAGTTAGTGAATTTTGAATGATTGAATACTGAATGACCGAATAATTGTATTTTTTAGGAGTAAATTATTTAATACGCGTCATAGAACTGAGAGTAAGCAAATTCTTGATTCAATAATTTAAATTAATTCACTCCCGTCAACGGCGGATTCAAAATTGATTTCAATCACTAACTCACTAACTCGCAACTCAAAATTCACACATTCACTCATTCACTCATTCAGTCCCGTTCCACGGCGGATTCAGTCATTCAGTCATTCAGTCATTCAATCATTCACTCATTCAAAATTGAATTGTGTCAATCTTACACCAGAAACAAATTTATTTATATTTGTTAGCTGATAAATCAAATAATGCTGTCTTATTGCTCTGAATTATCCTAAACCGTTTTTATGAAACAAGATTATGTAATTGGAATTGACTTTGGAACTGACTCGGTGCGGGCGCTGGTGGTGGATGCGCATTCGGGGAAGCAGGTGGGCACTGCGGTGCAGGAATATGTGCGCTGGAAACAGGGTAAGTATTGCGATCCTGCGCGTTCGCAGTTCAGGCAGCACCCGCTGGACTATCTGGAAAGTATGGAAAATGCAGTGCTGGCGGCACTGGAACAAGCGCCGGCCGAAGCGCGGGCTGCGGTTCGCGGCATTTCAATTGATACTACTGGCTCCACGCCGGTTGCGGTGGATCAATCGGGAACGCCACTCTCTTTGCTGCCGGGCATGGAAGATAATCCCAACGGGATGTTTATTCTCTGGAAAGACCACACCGCAAATGCCGAGGCAGATGAAATGAATAGACTGGCGCGTAGCTGGACCGAGGATTATACCAGGTATGTCGGCGGAATTTATTCTTCGGAATGGTTTTGGGCCAAGATCCTGCACACGCTCCGGGTTGATCAGCAGGTGCGGGAAAAAGCATTTTCGTGGGTGGAACACTGTGACTGGATTTCTGCGGAACTCACCGGAATCACTGATCCGCTCCGCCTGAAAAGGTCGCGTTGCGCGGCCGGACACAAAGCATTGTGGCACCAGGATTTTGACGGTTTACCGCCCAATGCATTTCTCAAAGAACTTGACCCGCTGCTCGACGGACTTCGCGACCGGCTGTTTGACTCCACTGAAACTTCGGAAAAACCGATGGGTACCATTTCGGAAAAATGGGCGCAGCGTTTTGGTATTCCTGCGGATACTGTCATCGGAGTAGGTGCATTTGATGCGCACATGGGCGCAGTGGGTGCATTGATCGAACCTTATTCGCTGTGCAAAGTGATAGGTACCTCCACCTGCGATATGCTTATCGCACCCAGCGAAGAAGCGGGGCATTTGCTGATCAA
>NZ_JBHYGF010000047.1:0-13314 GCF_051859145.1 Dyadobacter sp. | reverse complement strand
TATCCTTTTTTACATCATAAACCCAAAACTCGTAAGAAGAAGCAGGCGCGCCCACTTTTGTGCGGCTCGAAATATCATCGGTAAAACCCGACTCCGTGACATAATTTGGGACAATCGTTTGCTTCGCATTTTTGTTGGGCTGGGTCAGCCTGTAAGTAATAAAGCGCGCGTCGGGACTTACTGTTTGGTTAGAAATTGATTTTTCATTGAGGTAAATTTCCTTTGGCAATGCCGGTTTTTCCGCATCCGAGATTTTCTTGCCGGCATCTTTCTTCTCTTTCCTTTCTTTCAAAACCTCAAAGATCGCAAGTTGGTCTGCTTTCAGGAACTTCTCCTGTTCGCCGGGTTTTGGATCCGGTTTTTTGTTGCCTGTTTTAAAGTCAGTGAGTTGCGTTAGTAAGCCGGTTTCCAGTGATACTGAGAAAAGGTTGTTTGCTCTTTCAAAAACAACACTTTTTTCATCCCCGCTAAAAACCGGGTTTGTCTCCCTTTCAACGGTTTTGGTAATAGTCCTGATCCGGAAATCCTTGTAGCTGATCAGGTGGATATCCCCATTCTTTTCGTAGAGACGCACAGTTCGGTTTTTATTATACGTACCATTCCGGCCTGCGAGCATTTTGCGTTCCTGAACCGGAATTTTGCTGATTTTCCTGGTAGCCAGCGAATAACCGTAAAGCGAGTCGGACAAATTTTTATCCGGGTTCCAGTTGAAGTAGATCGTTTTCGAATCGTCAGCCCACGTGATATCCGAAGGCGAAGTCCCGATCCAATTCTTCGGTTCCCGCATGATTTTCTCGACGGTCAGGGGCGCGAGGTTTTGGGAGAAAGCGGTATTCAGAACCGCGATCTGGCAGAGGAATGCAAATCGTACAAAAATTTTCATGCAGTAAATGTAAGCTCAGGAGCGGCTATTCCTGTTTTGAATTATCGTGATAGGGGATCGCCTTGACGAGCCGGATGTTATTATATTCTTCAATTACAACTGTATCTTCTTTGGGAATAATGCCCCGTTTGATCCAGTTGCTGACGGTTTGCGTATTGGGAATGTTGAATCTCTTACAATATTCCGCGATCGTAACCCAATCTTGCAGCTCATATCTGACCCCGTTTTTCGACAGATAATCCTGCGCCTCATTAATTGCTTTTCTGCTGTCAGAAAGCAGAGAATCAAGGTCTTCCTGCATTTTTGTTGTTGCTGCTGTCATATCTATCTTCTCTTGTCCAGTTCATTTAAAACCTGTATCAGCTTGGCAATTACATCCAAAATCTCGTCAATTTTTTCCGGGCTGAGTGAATCTTGATTGTCTCGCAGATACTGACGAAGTGCTGCAAGCCGCATTCTTAAGTCGAATTCGTTCACAAGTGTGTGTTTAGATGTTAAATATACAAATTTGTTACGAAGCGTAACAATGCTTGTTTTATTGTCCGCTAAGTTGATATATAAATGCTATTTTTGGAACAATCACCCCTGTTGCAATGAAAATATTTAGTCTGTTCCTCATTTTGATGGTCGCGTTCGCTGCTTGCCGTCAATCAACTTCCACTCCCGAAAAAGGCGTCTCCTTCGAGCTAAACCAATACCGCAAGCAGAATATCGACAGCATTCAATATGCGATTATGCTGGACATTCCGGCTGGTAAAAGCAGCAGGATTACAGGCGAGCAGACCATTACATTTGAATTAAAATCGCTTGACTCAGCCCTGGTACTTGATTTCAATACTGACAGCAGCCACATTCTGGCAGTTAAAAGCGGGGCCGGAAAGATAGAATATCAATTCGTCAACGAGCACATTGTCATTCAGCCAAAGCATCTCAACAAAGGAAAAAACAGCATTCAGATCTCCTTTGTAGCCGGTGATCTTTCGCTGAACCGGAGCGAAGATTATCTGTATACGCTCTTTGTCCCCGACCGTGCCTCAACCTGCTTCCCGCTTTTTGACCAGCCCAACTTAAAGGCGAAATATTCATTGACGCTAAAAACGCCGGCTGGTTGGGAAGCTGTTTCAAACGGTGCCTTACGTGCAAAAACAGCGGAAAGTGGCAAAAGCATTTACCACTTTGAAGAGACAAAGCCAATCAGCTCTTACCTGTTTGCATTCGCCGCCGGGAAGCTTTTTAAAGAGACAAAAATGGTAGCAGGTCGCGAAATGACCATGTATTACCGCGAAACAGACACCGCAAAAGTGAACCGCAACCGTGACGAGGTATTTGCATTGCACGCAAAATCCCTTGCCTGGCTCGAAAAATATACCGGTATTCCGTACCCGTTCGGCAAGTTCGATTTTGCATTGATCCCTTCATTTCAGTACGGCGGAATGGAGCATCCGGGTTCGGTTTTCTATAATGAATCTGCATTGTTTCTGGATGAAAACCCTTCTGTGAACAGGTTGATGGCGCGGGCAAGCGTGATCGCGCACGAATCTGCGCATATGTGGTTCGGGGATCTAGTGACAATGGATTGGTTCAATGATGTGTGGCTTAAAGAGGTATTTGCCAACTTTATGGCGGCCAAAATCGTGCAGCCCAGTTTTCCCGAAATCAATCACGAACTCCGCTTCCTGCTCGCGCACTATCCGGGTGCGTATGAAGTAGACCGGACCCAGGGAACAAACCCGATTTTGCAACAGCTCGGCAACCTGAAAAACGCCGGTACACTTTACGGCGCCATTATCTACCTCAAAGCGCCGATTGTGATGCGCAAGCTCGAAAAGATTATTGGCGCAGACTTAATGCGAGAAAGTTTGCGTGAATATTTAAAAACGTTTTCATTCAGGAATGCACGCTGGGACGATCTGATCACAATCATAGACCGCAAAACGCCCGAGGATATAGCAGCATGGAGTAATGTTTGGGTAAAAACCGCGGGCATGCCAGCGTATACGATCGGGGAGGAGAACTATAAGATCGTCTTGAAGCAGGTTAAAGATTCGGTTTCAGCGCGGGTATGGGCGCAGCCGCTTAATTCAAAGGAGCGGGATACGCAGGATGGCAGGCTCGTTTTTCCAAATGGCGACGGAACCGGCTATGGCTATTTTGAAATGGACAGTTTAAGTAAAAACTACTTTTTCACACACTATAATGAACCTGATTCCATTTTTGACGAGCCCGTCTTTAAAGGTGCCATGCTGGTGAATATTTGGGAAGGTTTCATGCGAGACAACGATGCAAGCGCAGAGAATCTGCTTCAAAAACTAATGATAACCTTGCCGAAAGAAAGTAATCCGCTCCTGATCGATTACATGCTGGGCGCGTTACAAACAACCTGGTGGACTTTCCTGAATGAAAGTGGCCGGGCATCGCGGCAGGTACAGCTTGAACAGCTCCTTTGGCGTTTGCTGAACGAAACGCGGGATAAGGGGATCAAAACTTCCTATTTCCGTGCATTTAAAAACGTCGCGCTAAGTCCGGACGGACTACAAAAAATGCGGTCGCTGTGGAATGGAAAGCTGGTTGTGAAAGATCTGGTGCTGTCGGAAGATGACAAGATTTCCCTCGCGTGCGAACTTGCCTTAAAGCAGCCGGAGGTTGCCGACGAAGTTTTGAATGAGCAAATAGCGAATACCAAAAATCCCGATCGCAAAGCGAAAATGCAGTTTGTAATACCTGCATTAAATCCTGCTGAGAAAGTACGGGATGCATTTTTTGAATCTTTGAAGAAAGAAAGTAACCGCGAGAAGGAAGCGTGGGTTATAGAGGCGCTCGGCTATTTGCATCATCCTTTGCGCGCGCAAAGTGCCGTCAAGTACTTGCGGCCCTCCCTAGATCTTTTACAGGAAATCCAGCTTACAGGCGATATTTTCTTCCCGACTCGCTGGCTGCACGGCACCTTTTCCGGGCATTCATCCACCGAAGCAGCTGCGGTTGTGAATGCATTTCTGAAAGCTCATCCTGATTATCCCGGCTTTTTGAAGAATAAGATTTTGCAGGAAACGGATATGTTGCAGCGGGCTGTGAGGCGCTGATTTTTGTTGCCGCGAATGCACGAATGAGGCACGACGTCTCAGCGCTGCTTGTCAAAGGTTAACTGGAGTTATGTGGGAGTATTTCCAATCGGATGTGGATTGGTGGATATATAGGTGGTCTTTATATAGCTCGAAAGATTGTTCAAAATGAAGATACCCGGTTTGACTTACCGTTGTTAATGTTGGAATCTCGTTATCAGTACCAATAATGAAGCTTGCAATTTTTTGCATTTCTTCGAAATTCAGCCTTCGTGGACATTTGATCAATGCTGAAATCCAAAATAAATCAGCCAGCCACCCCCGCGCATTAGCATCAGCCACAGCCTGCACCTCGGTAATCATTGTCATTGCTTCGCTAATCTGATCAATATCCCGCTTAGCTAAAAGATGTTGAAAGTGATGTTTTAGTATTGAAAAGCAATAGTCTTTTTTAGGACAGTTATCATCACAGGCGAGTTGAAAAAGTGTAGCTATATATTGATTTGAATGCAGAACCAAGTCTTCATCCTGGTCTGTCAAGTACAAATCCAAATCGTAGGCCCACAACATGAGTTGGTCATTTGTAGGATTTATCGAATCAAGACAGCGATAAAATTCCATAATGCTTTTTTGCTGGTCTATTTAAAACTGATCAGCAAAATACTTCTTACTATTTTTTATCCGTCTTTTGTTTATCCTGCGGCTACTTATTCGTAAATCAATCTCAATCCACCCCGGTCCGATATTGCATAGTGCCGGTCGATCTAAGGTCAGCCAGAATGAAGAGTGGTAATATCATCACCCAGCATGCCCAGCCTTCGAGTTGCCAGAACAATGTAAGGATTACAAAGGCAGAAAGCGGCAGCCAGGGGATCAGAATAGCATCCCGTTTTCTCGCCGCATTTTTCTCGCCACGGAAGTAAATTGTCAGGAAACCCATTCCGAAAGGCATGCATAACAGGAAGGAGAGCGTCATCACAGCGAATAGTTCCTGCCACCAGTTTCTGTTAAAAACAAAGTAAATCGTCAATGCAAACAGCAATGCAACAGCGCTGCCTATCAAGGTACTTTTTTGCTTCATTCTGATATTTCGACAGGAATTATCTTTAAAAACCTTAACATAAAGAAAATATCAGTTATGGACAATGCTTCCTTCCAATTACACTGCCGCTGGATAATCAGAGTTGCTGAAATCTAAGTGTCTTTGCCTTGTATTGAAAAATGCGCTACTTTGTATTCAAATGAATACAAACTCAGCTTCCGTCATGATTATTGAAATTGTCAACAATTACGAACAACTTGTTATGAACATCGGAAAGCTTATTGACGTTTCGGGATATCGAAATGATTACATTGCCAAGAAGCTTGGCTTGACTAACGTCAATTTCTCTGCTAAAAAGAACAGAAAGACCTTTACCCTGGAAGAGATCAAGAAAATCGCCAGCATCATAGATAATGAGGATGTAAACGATTATCTCATGTTGCAGCAGATGGAAGCGCGCAAAAACGATGAGACGTTGAGCCATGACGAGCTTTACCAAGCGATGGGATGGAAGTGATTTATAAAAAGAAGTTTTTAAAAGATCTTCAAAGTTTACCTCCGAAAACACAGCTCGCCGTCAAAGAAATACTGGATAAACTCAGGCAAGCGCCCGATCTGCAAGCTGCCGGAGTTGATTATGCCCCGATGGAAGGACAAAGAGCCGGGCAGAACTATTACAGGATACGAGTTGGGAGTTACCGATTAGGAATTGAATACGTCCGACCAAATGTACTTGTCATATTAATCGCATCACGCGGAAGCATCTACAAGTATTTTCCTCCAAAATAAAAAACCAAAGAGCATAAAGGAAGTCAATACCCGTCGGTTTTAAC
This sequence comes from Dyadobacter sp., assembly GCF_051859145.1. Classification (GTDB taxonomy): domain Bacteria; phylum Bacteroidota; class Bacteroidia; order Cytophagales; family Spirosomataceae; genus Dyadobacter. Next base: position 7,497 of record NZ_JBHYGF010000047.1, on the reverse strand, counting down.
CGACGGATATGATTGGCCCTCTCACCGCAGCATCACCTTCTGCGGCGCGCTAAACAGCATTTCGCCTACACCCGAAGTCTTCACGCCAATGCGCGCGTACACATATTCCCGTTTCGCCAGAGCAGGGGACAGGGTAGCGGTCAGGGTAATGGGTTTGGACAGATCTGTGATGTTTGCGGCTACTTCCTGCACATTACCTGCATTGTTGTTCGGATCCACGATCGTCGTAGTACCTACATACAAATTGACTCTTTCGAGTGTTCGTGAATTATCAACCTGTTTGAGGTTAAATGTTGCCGATACCTTGCCTTCGCCTTTGGTATAAACATCATTTTGAAACACAAAATAAGGCTTAACTGGCACATCTAGCTCCTTTGTACCGCGTAGCTCAACATCGATTGTATCCGTATTATCCACCCAGGGGCCGTTTCCGCGAAGCCTCACCAGCTTGTAGTTACCGTCAAAAAGTGAAGCTGAAAATGTACCATCCTGATTAACATAAACCGGGATTTTGGTAAAAAGCTGGTAGCCGCGCTGCCATATTTCCAGCTGTACACCGTTCGAACGCACACCTACCGGCGCACCTTCGTACACGATCCTGCCTTTCAGTTCAGACTTTGGCTCAGCGCGGTTATCCTTCTCGCAGGAAGATAAAGCCGCCAGCGAAAGCAAGCCCAGCAGCATTGGTTTGAAGAAATTGTTAGTCGTTTTCATAAAATCAATGGAATGGGTTCCTGACAATTTTTGGATTGTTATCAATCACGATTTGCTCAATGGACGAATAGTAATTGCCCATCTGGAAAAACCGTGGTGCACGGAAACGGGGCGCTACCAGCTTGTCGAACACGTATTTATTGTGCGTTGGGTGGCCGGGGCGAACAACCCGGTAAGGATATAGCGCGTAAATCACGGCGTCAGGATTGGACGCATTTCCATTCCAAACCTCATGCGCAATGCGCCAGCGCACCAGATCCCACACGCGGTGATCTTCAAAAGCCAGTTCCACGCGCCGCTCATTTTGCAGGCGCGCCAGCGTCAGCGTTTTCAGACTGTTTGCCCCAAATCCGGCTCTTTCTCTCACCAGATTGACATACTTAACCGCATCCGCCGCTTTGCCCAATTCCAATGCAGCCTCGCTCGCATTCAGGTAAATTTCACCCAAACGAAAACGTACCCACCACATATCACTGCGGATACCGCGCGTGCTCGACATGGCGGTTTGGTCCACATATTTCCGGAGATAAAACCCGGAATTGGTCACTTCCGTTTGCGAGCGCTGAGGCCCCGACGAACCTGTCAACAACCCCCCATCCTCATAGTTCGAGCCCAGCGTATTCGATTCTACATTCTGAAAGCTGTTTGAAGCCTGGTTCCAAACTTTTACCCCAGCCTGGATCTGCACCGGAGTGCCGCGGAAAGAAGTGCCCGGGTAAATCACCGTTCCGTAAAGACGCGCATCTTTGTTCGCAAAAACATCCTGTAGATTGTCATAATAAATGTAATCCGTGTTGCCTGCATTGCGCGTTTTCAGCTCTCCCGAAGTTCCGTCGAGGTACTCATAGTCTTCAACCAGGTTGAGCGACGGTGTAATGGAGGAAGATGAAAGGTTGTCCTCCCGCACGTTCCGGGCAATGTTATCGTAAGTGAAACCGTGCCTTTTGTCTTTACTGACCAGAAAATCCTGCGCAAGAATGATCTCCGGGTTAGCAGATTTCTTGGTAATGGCGTCATAGAAATTCTCACCCAGGTTCGGGTTGGTTTTGTAAAGCTGGTACTTACCGCTGTTGATGATTTCCTCGGAAGCCGCGAGCGACTTGGCGTAATAATCATTGGCACGCGCAGCCGGGATACCCACCTCGCGACCGGGTGTGGCGATAGGCGAAGCCATCAAATTGTTATACTTCGCAAGCGAACCCGCGTACAGCATCGCGCGACTTTTGAGCGCCATGGCCGTAAACCTGTTTGCGCGCGTGTTGCTCCCGTCATTGCCCAGCTGGTCTTTCACCGCATCCAGCTCGCTGGCAATGAAATCGTACACTTCTTCCTCGGTATTGCGGGGTTGCTGCAGGTAAGCAGGATTTCCATTAAAATCATAGATAAGCTGCTTGGTTACCAGCGGCACGCCGCCCATTCTTTTTACCAGCTCGAAATAAACGAAGGCGCGTAAAAACCTGAATTCCGCTGAAAATTGCGCCTTCTGACCTTCATTCAGAGAAGTTCCGTAGGTTTCGATGTTTTCGATCGCCAGGTTGATATCGCGGATCAGACCATAATCCCAAAGCCGCCAGCGGTCAAAAGGGTAGGAGACGATGTTGTTCCGGCCGTCATCGTTGTTGGACCACATTGCTTCGTCGTATGCAGCAAATTCAGCCCAGCCCGTGGTAAGCGAAGTATGCGCAGGCAGGCGATCGTAGTAGTTGGCCAGAAGCCCCGTGATCATTTTGGAATCATTCCATACCTGCTCTTCCAGAATGATATTCTGCGGCTTTCTGTCAAGCCACTGCTCGGCACATCCCGAAAGGATGAATATCGCCAGCGCGAGTAAATATTGTGAAATTCGTTTCATGACGGATTGGTTTAAAAATTGATGCTGAAACCGGCATTGAAGAGTCGCTGCTGCGGATAAACCAGCGCGTTACCCGACGAAATTTCCGGATCGATCTCGTACTTTTTCACATTGTCGATCGAGAACAGGTTGCTCGCATTCACATAAATCCGCAAACCATTGCTGCCGATTTTCTTGAAAACTTTCGGATCAAAACTGTAACCGAGCTCGATGTTGCGCAGACGGATGTAGCGCACGTTGGTGATCCAGAAATCGCTTTTCCGGAAGTTGACGTGGCTCGAATTGTCCTTTCTGATGGCGGGGTAAGTGCCTGGTATCCATTCACTGTTTGGGTCAAACGGATCAGCGCGGTGCCAGCGGTCTTCCAGCATGAAATGCGGAGAGGTACCATTGTTCTGGTAAGGAATTTTTAACTCCCAGTTGCGCTGGAAACTTTGCAGCGACGCACCTGCAAAATCAAAGAACAGCGAAAAACCTTTGTAAGCCACACTGCCGTTCAACGCAAAGCTGACGTACGGATTCGCGCCTTCCGCGTAGCCGATCGGACGCTCGTCGAGACTATTGATAATACCGTCCCCATTTACATCTTTGTAAATGAAATCGCCGGGAAGCTGGGTGCGGTTACCCTGTTCGTCGTTGTTGATCGGGTGACTTTCAATCTGCTCCTGCGACTGGAACTGGCCCACCACCTGGTAACCCCAGTTGATATTTCCCCAGCGGTCTACATACGAATCGCGGTATTCATTATAGGAATTTCCGAAACGTGGTTTGTAAAAATCCAGATCGCGACGACGTGACAAAGTTGCATTCGCGCTGATCGTGTAATCAATTTGGCCAATATTGCTCTTGTAAGTCAGCACACCTTCCAGTCCTCTATGTGTATCGCTGTTCAGGTTTTCATTGGGTAAAGTGTAACCCACCTCCGAAGGCAGCAGTACGTCATAGCGGGCTGCAGGAAGACCTTCCCTTTTTCTTTCAAAAAGATCAAACTGTCCGTTCAGCTTGCCGCCCAGTAAACCGAAGTCAATGCCCACATTGGTGGAAATGTTGGTAATCCACGAAAGCGTAGTAATCGGCAATCCGCGCGGACGCACACCGATGTTGTACTGTCCATTAAAAATTGCGCTTCCCTGCAAAAAGTTGTATCCTGGCAAATAGCTGAAAGGCGCCACCAGAAAAGCATCGTTGCTCAAACGGTCACTACCTGTGCGACCATAAGAAGCACGGATCTTCAAGCTGCTGAATACATTTTCCAACTTACCCTTGAAGAAATTCTCTTCCGAAATCCGCCAGCCGGCCGAAACACCCGGGAAGAAACCGAACCGTTTGCCAGGCGCATACAGGAACGAACCGTCATACCGGCCCACAGCTTCCAGCAGGTACTTTTGCTTGTAGTTGTAGTTAACCCGACCAATGTAGCCCGCCCTCGCCTCCGTGCTCCACTCATCGATCAGCAGATCCTGATTGGCAAACGACATCAGCGGAATGTAATTATTGGGAGGTACTGTGTGCACCACCAGGTAGGTATTTACATTGTCGGACTGCTCGTAAGCCGCCACAGCAGATAGCTCGTGGTCGCCAAACGTTTTGTTGTAGTTCAATTGCAGCTGCGCGAAACGGTCAATGATATTGCGTTTCCGCCGCTCACGCCAGGGATTCTGGTTGCCGCCGCCGGCTACTACATTGTAGCTGTCCGAAGCTTCGTCGTACTTGTAGGCATCGTAGGTGTATTCGAACCCGTCGAAATCGAAATTGTGATATTGATAAGAGTAAGTACCCTTCACTTTGAGGCCGAATGCGAAATCGTATTCTGCATAGAAGTTACCTTTTACCACCCGCGTGATCTCGTCAATGTAGCCCGTTACTTCCTTTTTATAGGTAGCCGGGTTCACATTCACATTGTGGGTCTGGTTGATGTACTTCGGGTTATCATTTGCATAGGGGCGCTCCGTAGGCCACATGGTGAAAATACTCAGGAACGGATTGAAGTAATCATCCAGCCCCGGCACACCCACCTGGAAACGGTCTTCAATACGCCCGCTGATCTGCGCGCCCACTTTCAGCTTCTTGGTCACATAAGATTCCACATTCGCCTGAATGTTCGTCCGTTTAAAATTGTAATCCCGGATCAATGCATCCTGGTTAAGGTGCCCCACAGAAAGGAAGTAGCTGATTTTCTCGGTACCGCCGGAAACATTGGCATTCACGGAATATTGCGGAACATTCGGCCGCATCACCATCTTGTAGTAGTCAAAACTCTGGTATCCTTTTTCCGTACCTACCCGCCACTTTTCAAGCTCTTCGGGGGTGATCGTAGGCGTGCGTCCCTGGTTCACATCTGATTCCACGAGTCCGCGCATATGCTGGTAAGCGCTGGCGGGTTTCGGGTAACGGGTAAAATTCTGCAAACCATAATATGCATTGATATTGATCCTGGCCGGGCCGTCGCCCGCTTTCCCGCGCTTGGTTGTTACCAGAATTACCCCGTTCGCGGCGCGCAGCCCGTACACCGCAGCCGAAGCATCTTTCAGAATGGAAACACTTTCGATGTCATTCTGGCCCAGGTTATTGAAGTTCGCCGCATCGGAAGGAACGCCGTCAATAACGAACAGAGGCGTGCCCATATTCCGGATCTGAATGGTAGTGGCCGCGCCCGGACGTGCGTCCGCTTTCCTGGCAGTGATACCCTGCACGCGACCAACAAGCGCATCGGAAGTACCGATCGAAGGCGTGCGGATCAGGTCTTTCGCCTGGATATTACTCACAGCGCCCGTGACAGCCGCAGTCGATTGCGTGCCGTAACCCACTACAACCACTTCCGTAAGCTCCTCACTGCTGGGCAGCAATGTCACCTTGAAAGCAGATTGGTTGCCAATCGCAATGTCCTGGGAAGTGTAGCCAATGAAGGAAAACGTGAGCGTTTGCGCAGCATCATCCACTGACAAACTGAAATTGCCGTCCGTGCCGGTGGTAGTTCCTTTGCTTGTTCCTTTGATGATCACACTTACGCCGGGCAGCGGATTGTTGTTTTCGTCAATCACTTTGCCCGTGAGGGTTTTGTCCATACGCTGATGCAGGCGCAACGCGCCAGACCAGTGCGCCGGGCTGGTGCTGGCAATGCTCGGGAAATGCAGCGCTCCTGTTACCGCTAAGGCACAAAGCGTCCTGCGAAGTCCCGGATAAGGATTTCGTCTGATTGGGTCCATAGATTCGTTTTTAAGAAAGGTGAGTACTTAACTGCTTTTACATCATTCTGCCTGTTGTTTTGGGGTTAAAGTGAGTTTGTTGAATAAAAATCGGACATAGGAAATCTGTTTACTGATTTTGTTAAATCAGCAGGGATTGTACCGTTAAATGCCGACAGCCGGGTAAAATGACGCTAACTGGCTAACGGTACACAGTACACGCTCAGAGAGGAAGTCTAGGGATTTTTCATAGGCATAGTTGCTGTTGATTGATCTACGTTCTTTTTCACAAGTCAATAATTACCATTCAAACCAATCGGTTTTCACAATACAATTTTAAACCAAAATAATGCTAAAAACGTGGAGGGATTTGATTAGTACTAACTGTATTTTGATGTATTTTGTCATTAATCAGGCAAATAATTGAAATATATCGCCATTGATAATCATTTACATCTATGCCGACGATCTGGGTTATGGCGAATTAGGATGTTATGGTCAGCAGAAAATCAAGACACCCAACCTCGACAAAATGGCGCGGGAAGAAATGCGTTTTACGCAGCATTATACCAGTATGCCCGTGTGCGCGCCTGCGCGCGCGATGCTGATGACGGGAAAGCACGCGGGATATTCCGCGATCCGGGGGTGTGAGTGACCATATTTCGGTACAATATGATCTAATGGCCACACTCGCTGAACTGACCGGGCAGCAGGTTGCTGCTACCGACGGAATTTCGTTTTTGCCAACGCTTTTGGGTAAAAAGCAGCCGAAACACGACTACCTGTATTTTGAATATCCGGAAAAAGGCGGTCAGCTCGCGATCAGAATGGGGGAATGGAAGGGGGTTAAGACCAATTTAAAGAAAAGCCCCAAAAAACCCTGGCAGCTTTATAACCTGAAAACAGACCGGAATGAGACAACCGATGTGGCCGCCCAGAATCCCGGTCTGCTCAAAAAGTTCGATGTAATTGTGAAGAAAGAACACCAGGAGCCCACAGTGGAGGCGTGGCAGTTTTTAGGCCCGGTTATCGGAAACTGACAACCGGGCTTCTTTTTATTTTATTGCAGCTTGTCCCACCGGACGCAGGTTCTTGCCGGGGCTTTGTTGCAAATCGTCGCCCAGATCTTCGCGGGCAGCTTCGGCAATCTTTTCCAGTTCGGCTACAATCTCAGGATTTTGCTCCTGCACATCGTAACGCTCGCCGGGGTCGCGCGACAGGTTGTATAATGCACGAGCGATCGCGTGGTCTTCCGGTGCCGGGCCAGGTTGGCCGTTTTTACCCGGGAGTGAACCTTCGTAAGTACGTCCCGGATGGGCGAATACCAGCTTCCAGTTATCTTTCCTGACTGCTTCCAGGCTGTTTTTACGATAATAATAAAGGAAATTCTCCCGCGGCTTTTTGGTTTCATCGCCTTTAAGCAGATCAGAGAAATCAATGCCATCGATTTTCTCTTTTGGCAGTTTCGCGCCGGTTAGCTTGGCGAGGGTCGGGAGTACATCAATGGTGGAAAGCAGCTTGTTAGAAACCCTTCCGGCAGGTACCACGCCAGGCCAGCGCATAATGCAAGGCTCGCGCTGTCCGCCCTCAAATGAAGTTCCTTTTCCTTCGCGGAAGCCGCCCGACGAACCTGCGTGGTCGCCGTAGTTGAGCCAGGGTCCATTGTCGCTGGTGAAGATCACAAGCGTATTTTCATCGAGTCCCTGCGCTTTCAGCTCCTTCATAATTTCACCTACCGACCAGTCA
>NZ_JBHYGF010000046.1:28739-36595 GCF_051859145.1 Dyadobacter sp. | reverse complement strand
TCAAAAGATACTGCCAAAGCAGGAATGGAGCAGCCGGTTATCTTCTGGAGACCGTCTATCGCACCTTGCGGAATGACTTTCGTGACCAGCGATAAATTCAAGGATTGGAAAGGTGACCTGATCGTGGGTTCATTGAAATTTATGCAGCTACACCACCTGAGCATCAAAGGCAACAAGGTAACTAAACGTGAAGTGATTTTCGACAAAATCGGCCGTGTACGCGATGTTCGCCAAGGCTGGGACGGAAACATTTATGTCGTTCTTGAGAACTCCGGAAAAGTGGTGCGTATTAGTCCGAAAAGCTAGTTAATACATGAAAATTATCCTGACATTACTTTCGGCAGTGATCTTTTGCTCAGCCGTTTTCCCGCAACAGGATGACGAGCTTGCCAAAAGCATTGCGCGTGGTAAAATGGTTTATTCCGAAAATTGCATTACCTGCCACATGGGAACCGGCGAGGGTGTTACAGGCACTTTCCCTCCTCTGGCCAAATCTGATTACTTCATGAAAACGCCTGAAAATGGGATCAAAGCCGTTAAATTCGGGTTGATGGGGAAGATCAAGGTGAATGGAGTGGAATACGACAATATGATGCCCAACCCCGGACTTGGCAACGACGAGATTGCCGATGTGATGAATTACATTATGAATTCCTGGGGCAATTCGTCGGAAAAGAAAATGATTACCGAGAAAATGGTTGAAGCAGTAGAAGAGAAGAAGTAATTCTGAATCAAACATTTACATAGCCGCATTGTCGCTTCGACAGTGCGGCTTTTTTATTTGGCTAAAATTAAAAACCTGCATCTGTACCGCAGTTTGTTATTTTAAATAAATCTAAATAAAAACTTGTGTTGAAAAAATTCGCGTTTCATCTTTGCGACTCATTAACTCAATAGTCCAATTACACTTAGATGAAAAAGTTATACATTCTTGTCTTACTTCTATTATCAACAGCCGCTGCATTTGCCCAAAATGGCAGAGTTTCAGGGCAGATACTGAGCTCCGACGGTCAGCCTGCCGAATCAGTTTCGGTTGGCATCAAAGGTTCTTCAAAAGGTGCCGTTTCTGATGCTCAAGGAAAATTCACAATTGAGCGCATGAAGCCGGGCTCACATATTCTGCTGATCAGTTTTGTAGGGTCAGCTACGCAGGAAAAAGCGGTTGATATTGTCGCCGGAGAAACTACGGAAGTATCATTTACACTTGCCGAGAGCGCTAATGAGTTGCAGGAAGTGATCGTAAAGGGTGGTAACACTTACAAAAACGACAACTTATCGCCCAGCCTGAAACTGCTCACACCCATTCTTGAAACACCGCAAAATGTGCAGGTAGTTACTTCCAAAGTGCTGGAAGACCAGCAGATTATCAGTATGAGCGATGGACTGATCCGCAACGTAAGCGGCGCAACCCGCATCGAACACTGGGGGGATATGTATACCAATATCGTGATGCGCGGCTCGCAGATACAGGCTTTCCGCAACGGATTTAATGTAGTGAACTCGTTTTGGGGACCATTGACCGAGGATATGAGTTTTGTGGACCATATTGAATTTGTAAAAGGGCCAGCAGGTTTTATGCTGGCAAACGGCGACCCGAGTGGTTTGTACAATGTAGTTACCAAAAAGCCGACCGGCGAAACCAAAGGCGAAGCTTCATTTACAATCGGCAGCTACGATCTGTACCGCGCCACGCTTGATCTTGACGGGAAGCTGAGCAAGGATGGAAAATTCCTTTACCGCCTCAATCTGGCTGGTCAGAACAAGGGTTCTTTCCGGCCAAACGAATACAATAACCGTTACAGCATCGCTCCGGTGATTACTTATCAGATTGATGAGAAAACAAAGTTGACTGCGGAATATGCATTGCAATACGCCAAAATGACCGACGTAGGCTCATTTTACGTTTTCTCACCAGAAGGTTACGCTACGCTGCCAAGGGACTATACCTCTACGCCCACAGGACTTAATCCGACCAAGATCACAGACCACAGCATTTTTGCCAATCTGCAGCACGAGTTTAATGCAGACTGGAAGATTACGGGTCAGTTGGCTTACCTGAATTACCAAATGGCAGGTACCAGCCAGTGGCCGTGGCTGGTTAATGAGGATGCGAGCATTCAGCGCGGGGTAGGTATCTGGGATGCAAAAAGCGAAATGACGCTCGGGCAGGTGTTTGTAAATGGGAAAGTGAACACAGGAGGCGTAGTACACCGCTTGCTGGGAGGTATTGATGTAGGTACAAAAGAATATTTTGCTGACTGGTCTCAGTCACTTCCACTTGATACGCTAGGTGGATTGTTTGATCAGAAAAACCCATTTTACGGAGTGCCTAATAATGGATATCCGGTATTCAACCGCGATCTCAACCTTGAAGCGCGCGCAGTAGCAGCAGGTGGTTTAATGGACCAAAAGTATACAGGTCTTTATTTACAGGATGAGCTCGGGTTTATAGATAACAAGATCAGGCTGACGATTGCAGGGCGTTACACCAATCTGAGCCAGGCACAATGGGGCGCTGCGCCGGATAAGGCCAAGCATTTCACTCCTCGCCTCGGGCTAAGTATTTCGATTACCAAAAACACGTCGGTATATGCGCTTTACGACCAAGCATTTTTGCCACAATCAGGAAGGTTGAGCAGCGGTGGAAAGGTACAGCCGGTTACCGGCAACAATACCGAGTTTGGTTTGAAGAGAGATTGGGCAAATGGACGCTGGAACACAACGCTTGCATTTTACCGCATTCTTAAAAACAATGAGCTGACAGGTGATCCTTCCAAGCCCGCGAACTCAGGTTTCAGCGTGGAACTTGGTCAGAAACGAGCGCAGGGAATCGAGTTTGACCTTCGCGGTACAATCCTGCCAGGCTTAAACCTGACTGCCAATTATGCTTATACGAATTCAGAAGTGACCAGAGTGACCAATGGTGTAGAGGTAGCCAGGGTTGGAGATCCGGTTCCGGGCTTTGCAAAACATACTGCCAATGGGTGGCTGGGTTATAAAGTGCAGAATGGCGCGTTGAAAGGTGCAGGCATTTCCGGCGGCTTTACCTACCTGGTCGACCGCGCTACCTCAACATGGAGCAATACTGACGCGACTTACAACCTTCCTGATTACTTCAAACTGGATGGTGGTCTGTTCTGGGAAAAAGATAAGATCCGCCTTACAATCAATGTATTTAACATCCTCGACAAATACCTGTACACAGGTGGTACTTACAACTTCACTACATCGGACAAAAAACCAATCACTTCTTATTACTGGCAGGCTGAGCCACCGAGAAACTACCGCCTCAGCGTCGCTTACAAGTTTTAAATGCGCATTCCGCAATCAAAGCAGTTCGGGCTTTTCAGCCTGAACTGCTTTTGTAAAGAGTCCCGGTTCTATTTCAAGATAGTTATGGTTGCATTTTACCTGATCCTCCTTGGCGTTTACTTCCATTATTCCAGATCGAAGTATTGCCCCTCCTACCTCATCAAAATTCCGGCAAAGTATGCCGGGATAGCAGGTAATATGCTGCTGCTGGCCGGCACTATGCGCTTTGTTTATCAGGAAGAATGGACGAGCGGCTTATTGCTTTCCTTGGCCGCCTGCGCACTGGCAATGTCACTGATCCCGTTTACAGCGGTGTTGGGAAAACGTTACTTTATCATATTGGCAGCACTCGTCCACATCCTGCTCGTCGCCGACATTTTTACTTATGCCAGCTAAAAAGGAATACCTGACCACCCGAGGACAGCGCGCATTGAAAATCACGGCCGGACTGCTCGGCGGCTATTTTCTTTCCCTCGCCATCCATTTGTTTGCCGCGGCATTGCTTCCATTCAAATCCGAAGTGATGATGACCGCAACCTTTTCCCTTTTCATTTTCTGGGTCGGATTTATGGTGCTGGCTTTTGCTGCCAGGAGCGGCTTAAAGGTGTGGGGATACTACCTGCTTGCGATTTCTGTTTTGTCTGCATTCACCTACTTTCTCCGATAATTATGAAGCTACAAGGTCTCTCAAACCGGCTGTACAACATTTTTTTTCACACGCACACCGTGTCTGGCATTGTGTTGAGCTTTGGGTTGTATGTGATATTCTTTGCGGGCGCATTCTCCCTTTTTAAAAGTGAGTTTTACCAATGGGAAAATCCGGTAGCGAGGCAGAAGCTGACTGAACCTATTGATTACAATCAGGTACTTTCTGCATTGAAAAAAAACAAACCCCGGTTCGACCTCACCGAAGATATCATCGTACGAATTCCCTCGGAAAAAGAGCCGCATATCACGATCTATGGCCATTTGACTGTACCAAATGGTAAACCAGAAGAGCATTACAGCACCGCATACTCCCCGCAGACTAAAACATTCAGCGAAGAAGGAACATCAACAACAGGTGAAACACTTTACCGCCTGCACTTTTTTGATCAGGTGCCTTTCTACATTGGCCGATACATATCCGGCTTTGTCGCATTATTCTTTCTATTCGCCACGATCACGGGGGTACTGGTTCATTGGCGTAATATCTTCTCTAAGTTTTACGGATTTTCTGTTAAAGGAACCTGGAAGCAGATCTGGACCAATGCACATACCGTGTTCGGGATGATCGGTTTACCATTTCAGCTCATGTACGCAGTGACCGGCGCGTTTTACATGCTTTCCATTCTCATTTTACTGCCTGTGGTAATGGTGTTTTATGGCGGCGACCAGAAGAAGGTATTTGAAATGATCAGAACGAGTGAAGGTATCGCCATCAATGCAAATGCTCCGGCCCGCACATTCACGCCAGGTATTTCAGCAATTCTCCAAGATATTCAGCAAAAGCATCCTGAGCTGCATTTCAAATTTTTACAACTTAAAAACTACGACCGCGAAGACGCGCTTCTTACCCTCTCCATGTCCAACGACCGCTCCTTCACAAGTGACGGGTATATCTCGGTGAGATTGAAAACGGGGCAGACTGAACTTGATCTTTTGCCGGGCAAGAAAAACTATACACAATCGGTACTGTTTGGCATTGCCAAGCTGCATTTTGCGACTTTCGGTGGATTTTTGTTAAAAAGCATATACTTCCTCCTGGCACTTTTTACCTGTTTCGTCATCATCAGCGGCATATTGCTGTGGAAAGAAGCACGCAACAAGAAGAATTACACCACCGAACAAAAGCGTTTTCATCACCGGGTTACCATGGTCTACCTGGCTATTTGCTTCTCCCTTTTTCCGGCAGTTGCAGTTTTGTTCAACAGTGAGCTGCTGATACCTGCATTGAAAAATCACGTATTGCTAGTTAATACAACCTTTTTCGTCTCCTGGCTGGTACTGGCGGTTATCAGTCTGTTGTTTAAGACAGAAGCCCGGCTTACGTGGTTCAATTTACTCGCGGGAGGCGCATTCTCGATTCTTATACCATTTGTAAATGGCGTTGTAACCGGCGATTGGTTTTGGAAAATGCTGGACGAAGGCAATCTGTACGTAGCTTTTACAGACCTTTTCTGGCTTGTTACCGGAATAACGTCACTTGCACTCGCCAGAATGATGCATAAAAGGCCAGCACGGATTCCGGCGCAGGCAGAATATCAAGAGGGATTTACAAAAAAGAAGGCGCTTCAATGGTAGTTACCTACTCAAACCGCGTGTGACAGCATAAGCTGCGCGCCTTTGTTGAATTGCTTGTTCAGGGATTCATAAACATCGTGCGCCGCTTTTCCTGGATCAAATTCCTGACCGACTGTTGTAAAAGACTTCATATCTGAAAACTGCTCGTAAATGCCCAGTGCTTTCAGTCCGATCATCGCCGCGCCCACAGCACCCGTCTCCACGGTTTCATTCAGCTTTACCTTGATCCCGAAAACATCAGAAAGCATTTGGACCCAAACCGCACTGCGCGCAAAACCACCATTGGCATAAATGGTTTTAATGGTCTGCATATCAGGCAGGATTTTGGCAATTCCATAGAGATTGAGCATAATCCCTTCCATCACAGCCCGTGCAAAATGGGCGCGTGTATGCAATATATCCAGCCCCGAAAACCCGCCTCTCACCGTAGAGCTCCACAGCGGAGCCCGCTCTCCCAGTAAGTAAGGATAAAAAAGCAGCCCGTCAGCCCCGGCTGGTACTCCGGAAGCTTCTTTGATCACATTGTCAAATTCTTCATTCGGAAAAAAGGTATTAACCAGCCATTCAAAAATGACCGCCCCATTGTTGGAAGGTCCGCCTACGATGTAGGTTTTCTCATCCAGCAAATAGCAGAAAGTCTGCATTAACGGGTCAGAATAAGGTTTATCGGAGCAAATTCGAACCGCTGCGCTGGTACCGATCGTAACCGCCATGGAGCCTGGACTGATCGCCCCGCTGCCGAGGTTTGCCAGACAGCCGTCGCTCGCGCCCATGATCAGTCTGGTGCCCGCCGGCAGTCCCGCAGGATTCTCGCCGGAGATTTCTTCTACATGATAAGGCGAGACTGCTTTTGAAAGTTTTTCCGTTTTCAGTCCCAGCTTTTTGAGGGTATAAGGATCCCATTGCAATTCGCGGATATTGAACATGCCCGTAGCCGATGCAATGGAATAGTCGATCAGAAACTGCCCGGTGAGGCGATAGATTACGTATTCCTTGATACTTACAAACCGTTTTGCCTTACGGTATATATCCGGCTCGTTCTTTTTGAACCACAGCAACTTACATACCGGCGCCATCGCGTGAATGGGGGTGCCATTGTTGTGATAGATCTTCTTTCCGATTTGAGAGGCCCGTAATTTGACCGCAATATCGGAACTGCGGTTATCGGCCCAGATTACCAGCGCGGTAAGGTGCTTTCCATTTGCATCCAGTGCCAGAACACCGTGCATAGCGGCACTGAAAGAAATACCAAGAAGCTCATTGCTTTTGCCTACTTCCGTGGTGACTTTTTTCAAAGTATTACAAACAGCCTGAAAAATCTCCTCGGGATCCTGTTCGCTCCAATCCGGGCTTGGGTGATTCATTTCATAGCCTTCACTGTGAATAGCCAGGATATTTCCGGAAACCGAATCAAAAGCAACGGACTTGGCATTTGTTGTGCCGATATCACAACCGATCATGTAGGGCATTGCACGTCATTTTAGCAGCAGCAGGATCAGTTTTTGACTTGGACTAGCCGCAAATTTTATTCAAACAAAACTATGGAATAACAGCTGTTATCAAAAAAACAGTCCCAAAAACCAGAAACTTGGGCAGTAATTATTATTTTCGCGAAGGAATCGATCTCAATAATAGCTTTATAAAATGTCTGAAACACCACATACCGAAACCACCGGATTATCCAGCTTTGCATACGTTGCTGCATTTGTAATCCTGTTTGTTATCCTTGCAGTATTTGCAGATTTGTTCGTTTTCATTGTCGGAACAATCGGGCTTGTGGTCACTTTTGCCGCATTCTACCGTGACAACAGCCACGACGCCGGGCATCACACCGACATAACAGCCGGACATTAATCCGCCTGCATTACTGAATGGCCAGCTCCGGGAGTGAATGAATAATTTCCCAAGAGAGCTGGCCATTCTCTTTGTTAACCGTCCAGGATTCTTCAAACACGCAGGTATCTTCAAGGTCGCGGTACTCGATCTTCAAATTCTCAGCTTTGAGCCGAACGCGCGCAAATCCGTTGTACCCTAATGAATGCCTCTTAATAACCGTTCTGACGCGGCGATCGTAGTATTTGATTTTACTGATATCTGCTGCATCGGGCATTTTAATCTCCACGGGCAAGCCGCCGTGACCAATGCAGCGCCCGTACGCAACAGGTCCGTTGCCATTTTTGACCATATCATAAATAACCAGCCGGTGATCATGCCCCCAGATCCAGATAATCTGCCGGTTTGCCTCGCCTAGCAACTCTTTG
>NZ_JBHYGF010000046.1:0-28729 GCF_051859145.1 Dyadobacter sp. | reverse complement strand
GACAAATAAGGATGGTGACTCAGGAAAACCAAGCCGCGTTTGTCGTTTACATCCCCAAGCTTCACCACATCGCGCAACCAGGCCAGCTGCTCCTTTCGAAGATGACAGTCGGGCGGGGAGATAATTTCCACCAGCGGTCGGCCAACCGACGTGTAGCCGGTATCGATGCCGATAATACGCCAATGTTCATTTTCGAGACAGAAAAATCCGGCCTGCTGTGTTTTCCTGACCTCGCCATCAAGTGCATACATAGCAGGCAACAAATGCTGAAAATAGGCATTCCCGTTGGAGTACATTTCGTGGTTACCTGCTAATGCAAGACTTCCCGAAGCACCGTAATACCAGGAAGCATGCGGAGCTGTGAAGTTTGCTTCCACCTCTTTGGGCGTACCTACAAAATATATATCGCCCATGTGAATGGTATAATCAGGCGCGTAGCGCGACACCAGGTTCGCTACTTTATCAGACTCCGCCGTGTCACTTGCCCAGTCTGACATAAGTGCGAGACTCACCTCATCGCGGGACGGAATGGATGATTGTAACGGATAAATGCCTGTATCGCCATTCTTCGGATATGCCTGATAAGGATGACGCGGACCAAACCGGCTTTTCAGATAATGCCAGGCAAAACCGACCAGGTTGGTTTTAAAAAACTCTGAGATCACATTGGTAACCGAGGCAGTGTCTTTTACCCGCTTTTCATAAAGTTCAAGCTGGACCTTTGCGTGGTTCTCGGCTTCGCTGTGACCAAGGTCCAGGTATTTTTGTGCACGCTCTTGGGGAGTTTCAGGCATAATCTGTTAATAGAATTGGCAAAATGCAGTATCTCAAAAAATTTGTTCCGGCAGATACCAGCCTTTATCCCGCAATAAAATGATTAATCGGTGAAAATGCACCTGAGAAATGGCGTAGGGACATTGAAACCCGCCGAAAGTTAATTAGTCCAGCCTCTTGTTGACAATCGTACCACTTAAAGCTACCTTTCGGGCGTTTTTTTAACCACCAAAACACAATCGAATGAAACAAGTTACTATCATCTGTTTAATGCTGCTGACAACCTGCTCAGTATTCGCGCAAACTGCCATTACAAAGCATGTTAAGGATTGGGAAAGAGCCAAAGCTTACACCAAAGCATACCTGGACGCCATGCCGGAAGATGGATATGCTTTCAAACCTACGCCGGAGATCCGCTCCTTCGCCGGACAAATGGACCACCTTGCTGACGCCAACATCGCATTTGTTGCAGCAGCAACCGGCAAAAAGGGCCCGCTTGAAGGATCCGCAGAAAAAATGGCTGACCAGTCGAAAGCAGCTGTAACAAAAGCAGTACTGGCGAGCTACGATTTTGTGATTACTTCGCTGCAAGGTGTAAACGAAGCTGACTGGAACAAAAGCGTGAAGGTTTTTGGCAGGGATATTACATTGGGAGAGGCTTTCGAGAAAGCATTTGAACACCAAACCCACCACCGCGGACAAACCACACCTTACATTCGGATGAAAGGTGCAACTCCGCCGCAGGAGATGTTATTTTAAGTAAAAAGGGGTCGAATGTTCGACCCCTTTTTTATTTGTACTAGCTATTTAGATCAGGCTTTTGCCTTGCTTTTCAGATTATAAAGGCTGAGCGCAATGAAGCTGTAAACCTTCATAGCAAATCCCGGCACGACGAAATCGCGTATCACTTCCTTTTTCTTTTCAGGGGCTGGTTCAGCCAGGGAAAGATATTTCAGCGCATATTTCAACCGCGGCCAGTAAGTATTGCCATACTCCTTTGAAAACAGCAACTTGTAATAATATACGCTTAGATTTTTCTTAATGCGGTCGTCATATTTATAGTTCAGCTCCTTGTTGATATTCTCATACAGCTGAATGCGGTTAAAAAGAAAATCAGCACCGTAGTGGTTGTCGGCAAAACTCGCTCCTCCCCTGTTTTTCCTGTAAACGGACATTACTTCATCGATATAACCGATCGGTCCGCGTGTCGCGAACATGATATTACGCGGGATATCTCCGCTGGTTGACAGATTTGTCCATTCCGGATCAGGGTTTTTAGCAAAATCCTCTCTCCGGAACATCAGGCTGGAAGTAGCTATAAAACAAAGCTCGTCCTCCCCGATCAGATCGTCAACTGTTATCTCAGGTTTTTTGAGTGTGTTTACCAGGTAAGGCGGCGCCGCATTGTCGTCGAAGATAACGCGGGCATTATGGTAACAAGCCGAGTAATGCGGATTCGCATCCAGCATTTCAACCTGCTTTTGAAGCTTGAATGGAGAAATCAGGTAATCGTCCCCGTCAAACTGCGCGATATACTCCCCTTTTGCAGCAGCGAAGGTGGACAATGCATTGTATTTACCATTGAGGCCCATATTCTTCGGGTGCAGCAACAGCCTGATCTGATCGGGGTAACGTTGTTGGTATTCCTTCAAAATAGCCGCGGTGTTATCCTTCGAATTATCGTCGCCCACTACAATCTCGAATGGAAATGTAGTTTGCTGCATCAGAATAGAATCCAGCATTTGGGCTACAAACTTCTCGTGGTTATAGGTAACTACGCAGACGCTTACTTTTATCATAATTACTTCATCATCAATTTTGGCATTCGCCGGGGCAAATTTAGCGCATTTATTTATCAATCGCCGAACCTGCCGATTTAGCGGCAGGTTCGGCTTACTCATGTCCGGGCGGCTGTTCAAGCAACCTTTTATACTCAAAATAAATTCAGAACAACAGTCCCTGCTCACCGGAATGATCTAATTTTGAACAAACACAAAGCAGTATGATCGAATCCACCCCATCTGAAACCAAGCCATTATATCGCACTCCGGCCATTTTTAATCCATTTACGAATGTAGTAGCCGGCGAAAGTACCAGGCACGGAGGTGTGAGCCCCGCGCCATTCCATTCACTTAACCTCGGCGGAACCCAGGACACTTACGAAAATGTACTTGAAAACAACCGACTCTTTTTTGAGGCTCTGCATATTCCTTTTGCTACTGTAGCAAAATCACACCAGGTACATGGGACAGAGATTTTGAATGTGACGGAACCCGGCAGATTTGAAGGTTACGATGCATTGATCACGCAAATAAAAGGAATCCAGCTTGCGGTAACGGTAGCTGATTGTACGCCGATCCTGCTACTTGATCCCACAAGCAATGCGGCTGCGGCCATTCACGCAGGCTGGCGGGGAACAGTGGGGAGAATTGTTTTTAAAACAATATCGAAAATGCAGGAGCTATATGGCAGCAAACCTGAAAATTGCCTTGCTTACATCGGTACCTGCATAGACGAATGCTCGTTTGAAGTAGGGGAAGATGTCGCGCAACATTTTGAAAATAACTATAAAAGGTGGGACGAGGGAAAAGGTAAATTCTTTGTTGACCTCAAAAAGAGTAACCAGGCCCAGCTGCTGGAAGCAGGTCTGGCCGCTGAAAACATCGAAATATCTCCCTATTCAACAGTTTTGAATAACGAAGACTATTTTTCCTATCGGAATGAAAACGGAGTAACCGGCAGGATGCTGGCTACAATCGGCTTGTTAGGCACGAAGCCTTGATAAAAAAAGAGCCGGCTTCTTGGCCGGCTCATGCAATTTCTAAACTTGTTCTGCGGATGCAGCTTCCGTTTGTACCGGGGCTGGCTGTGTCGCAGCCGGTTTCTGAGCAGTGGTTCTCGCTGTTGATTTGGCAGGTGCCACTTTGGTAGCAACAGGCTTCACAGCTTTTACAGGTGCAGCAACCGGCGCTTTCGAAGAAGCTGCCGCTACCAGCGCCGCAATTTTCTCCGTTTTCTCCTTTTTGCCTTCTTTCTTATCACTCTTCTGCTTTAATTTCTTCTCCGCATTCTTCGCTTCTTTTGCCTTTTTCTTCTGAGTTTCCTTTTCAAATTTCGCAACCTTCTTCGCTAGCTTAGCGGCTGCTTTTTCGATGGACTTCTTTATTTTCTTCGATCCTGCTGAAACTGCCTCGATTTTTCCTGTAAGCGTTTCCGCAAGTTCAGTTGACAACTTTTTTGTAGCCGATTTCATAAATCTGATTTTCTGTGTAGACAAAGAACAATGCTGAACCTGCAATTAGCATTTATTCGGCGACAATGACCAAATATTTGGTGTTATATTTATGTTAAATTTTTTCTTACAAATTCCCAAATTACGATCCCTGCCGACACCGATACATTGAAAGAATGTTTTGTGCCAAACTGCGGGATTTCAATGCAGCCGTTACTTTCAGCAATCACCTCCTGATTTACGCCTTCTACCTCATTACCAAAGACAAAGGCGCAGGGTTTTCCATTTACTGGCTCGAAATTTTGCAGATAAGTACTGCCTTCTGCCTGCTCGGCACACCACACCTGGTACCCGTCTGTTTTCAGTTTCCGGACAGTCTCGACTGCACTCGCACATTTCTCCCAATCCACGGAGAGCTCGGCACCCAATGCACTTTTGGTGATTTCTCGATGCGGCGGCTCCTGCGTGTAGCCGCACAGGAATATCTTTTGGGCACGGAATGCATCCGCAGTCCTGAAAAATGAGCCTACGTTGTTTAAACTTCTGATATTGTCAAGTACAATCACAAAAGGAAATTTCTCAGCCTCCCTGAACTCCTCGACGGTCAGTCGGTTCATTTCCTCCATTTCCAGCTTTCGCATATTATTTATTCATTCTTGTGCGCAGTACCGCATGTAAATAAAAAAGCTCCTGGATCGGATCCAGGAGCTGCATTGTATTATTGATTTTTTACTTGATTTTCGTGATCAGCTCAACAATGTTCTTAACACCCAGCTTTTCGAAAATCCTTGCCTTATAAGTACTTACCGTTGAAAGTTGCAGGTTGAGCTTTTCAGCAATTTTGGCTGTTCCCAAGCCTTCTTTCAAGAGGTTCATCACGTCCGTTTCCCGGGGTGACAAACTAACGATCGGATCCGGAAGATACTCTTTCGGGTTGATGAGCCGGTTGATATTCATCTGCTGCATATCTTCGCTCATATATTTTTTATTGTTCAAAACGCTCATTACAGCCGTTTTAAACTCTTCTTCCGGCGCATCTTTGGACAGATAACCGTCTGCACCTGCTTGAAGGTACATGAGTCCGTATAGCTGTTCATCGTAGCTGGAAAACATCAGTATCCTCGTTCCCGGAGATTTCTGACGAATGGTTTCTACCATTTTAGTTGTATTGCCACCTAGTATGTTGATATCCAGAATCAGAAGGTCGTATGCTTTTACCTCAATTTCCTGAAGTATCTTGTCAAAATCGTCAACATCCGAAATGGTAGAGTCCGGAATCAATGATTTGAGGAGGTGCTTGGTACCGATTCGCACTACTGCATGGTCTTCGGCGATAAGTATGTGTTTCATGGATGGGCTCGGGCCAATTATATGTATGAAATCTGATTAAATTACAGTTAAGCGCCGCTTGTGTACACCTAACAACTAAATTCAAAGACCTGATTACCAACCTATGCAATTACCGTACACTCGAACCGGACTGTTTGAATAATTAACAAAAATAGTAATCTGCATTGTATTAAACATAAAAAATATCAAATTAGTATACCATTTATTTCCAATAACGCTTACACACACTTGCTGTTTCCGGATTTACAAAAGGCACCTATTTTTTCTTGTGACAATGGTCGAATAACTATGATGGTGTTTGACGAATACCCCATTTGCAGTCACGAGACCTCAGTTTCTGATTTTCTGTTTTTCAAGGGTTCGCATCTTCAATTGGCTAACACCCCTGTTCAAACCTTTATACTGGCTAGAAATTATTCTCATCAGATCATAGCCGAATTTCACTGTAATGTAGACGTCGCCGGCTGCTGGATTTCGCTACTGAAAGCGCCATTTGGCGGACTCACATTTCACGAAAACTGCACGAATAGCGAGCTGATTTTCATGCTGCATTCGATCAAGGATTGGCTTGCACGGAGTTCTTGCAAAGCGCTAATCATCAAAACTCCACCTTCCTGTTATGATCTCGAAATTCACGAAAAAACACACTGGAATTACGTAAATACTGGTTTCAGTCCATATCGTACGCTCACAAACCATTATATTCCTGTAACTCAAACGAAATTTTCGACTATCATCAGCAGCACTGCTGCGCGCAGATTACGAAAAAGTTTAAACGCAGGTATTGCAGCGACGTTAAATACGAACATTCCCTTTGACCAGATCTATTCGTTTATCTATAAATGTCATACTCAAAAAGGATACCCGCTTCCGGTTTTGCATGAAGAGCTTGCCAAACTGACGCAAACTTTCCCCAACCACTTCCTGATATTCACAGCCTCTCACAAAAGTGTGATTGTGGCTGTCATTATTGCCGTACGTGTAGCACCACACGTACTCTACCTATTCCTGTCCGACTACGATCATGCATACGCAACATTCAGTCCCATTATTCTTCTGACGCAATGCTTATACGAACACTGCCAACTTGAAGGCTGCAAGATCCTCGACCTCGGGACTTCCCTTGATCATCTTGGCAATCCAAAGGAATCGTTAAGCCGGTTCAAACGCAATCTTGGGGCAGAGGAATGCGTGAAAGTTACTTATCGCTGTGAGGTTTGATCAGATACCCAGACAATTTCCGTCCCTGTAAAACACGCTTGTGCAAGTTTCAATCCCGACAATAGGTGTCATTCCTATAAAATCCAACCGGCGAAATCCTTTTTGTGCGAGATGATCTTTTGCGCGCTGGTACCATTCCCTTTCTGAGTTATCCATAATGATCACACCGTCCGGAGTAAGGAAATCGGAGGCAAAAATGGCGCATTTAACCCTGTTGCGACCGTCAACAACAATGATATGATATAATTCACCAGTGGATTGTACTGCCTGAATGTAACTGTCGCCCAGCGGCCTTTCCAGCAAAGTTGTGTTTACAGGAAGCCGGGGACCGATCTGCCGGATCCACGCATTTTCATGTTCTACAGCTGTAATATACTCCACCTGACCTGCATACCAGATTGTAGAGTTACCAGATCCGTATTCAAAAACACAAAAACCGGGTTTCAATCTGGGTTTAAGAAAGAGTATAAATGGATAAGTGTACCAGGGAAGCGGCTTTCCGTTCGCGTCCACGGACTGTTTAGAATGAAAGCTTTTGAACCAGCCGTATTGCTTTAAGGCACCGTCGAGGTGTAGCTGGACCACCCCGCCAAGACCTACCTTGTTCAATAAACCCCACGCGCTATTTTTTATTTGTTTCAACATTGATCGATCTGCTAGGCATTGTTTGCCACAAACCTACGAATTAATGTACTTTTCTCTTAAAACTGCTACAATGCGCTCTGCGGCTTTTCCGTCCCAACCAAAGGGAGATGGAATTTCCTTTACGGGCTCAGACAGAATCCGGTCCATCACGGCCAGGACTTTCTTTGCAGTATAATCGGCGACAAGGTGATTTGTTCCTTCCTTTATCGTGACAGGCCGCTCGGTTTCATTGCGGAGCGTAATGCAGGGAACGCGCAGGAAAGTAGTTTCTTCCTGTACGCCACCCGAGTCTGTGATAACCAGCCGCGCATTCTTAACCAGGTTTGTAAACTCAAAATAGCCAGCCGGAAGAAGTAAACTGCAATTCTTCATTTCGTAGAATGCAGCTAAAAGATTAAAGTAATGGATGTTATTAAATGTTCTGGGGTGCGCCGGGAAGATGACGTGATACCTGCTGCCCAATACGCTGATCAGGTCTAGCAACTTTTCGAGCTCCGGTTTACTGTCCACATTTTGCGGCCGGTGCATGGTGAGCAACAAATACGGTTTCCTGATCCCCTGCAATTCACGCAACCTGACGCGATCTATTTCATTCATGCAATGCACCAAAGAGTCGATCATCACATTCCCTACAAAGTGAATGCGCGCTAATGGAATATTTTCTTTACGTAAATTCTCCACAGCAGCTGCTTCCGTCGCAAAAAGGTCTTCTGAAATCGCATCGATCATCACACGGTTCAGCTCCTCCGGCATTTGCCTGTTTCCGCAGCGCAATCCGGCTTCCACGTGTGCTACCGGCACATTCATTTTGACAGCCACAAGCGCGCAGGCCAGCGACGAGTTTACATCACCTACCACAACAACCAGTTCCGGCCTTTGCTTTTTCACAATTTTCTCGAAAGCCAGCATAATCTTCGCGGTCTGCTCGGTTTGGGTCCCTGGTCCTACATTCAGGAAATGATCCGGCTTTGGTAAACCCAGCTGGCGAAAGAATACACCCGACATTGAAAAATCACTGTGCTGGCCGGTATGTACCAGTTGTGTTGCAAATTCCGGGTATGCATTGAAAGCGCGGTACAGTGGTGCTATTTTGATAAAATTAGGCCGCGCACCTGCGACAATCAGTATTTTCATAGGCTATCTGCTGCATTTTATCTTATTTCGTCCTGCCAATCAAGTTCATCAAATGGGGATTATTGTTCGTCAGGGATTTAAAAGTTCTATTGTTTCTTATGTCGGAGTAATCATAGGGACTTTCAATATCCTGATCCTCTACAACCAGTTTATGACGCAGGAGCAGCTTGGCCTCTATGCCTCTACCCTGCTCACTTTCCCCGTTATTTATATGTCTTTCGCGCTGCTTGGTGTACCTTCTGTGGCAGTGCGTTTTCACAGCCGGTTTCAGGATGAAGTGGCACGGCGGCAGCTTTTTACATTCATTATCGTCACGCCGCTGGTGGGCCTGGCAGCCTTCGTTTCGCTGTATTTACTCGTCAAACCCCTCTACTTAAAGTTTTACCTCGACCATTCTCCTCTGCTGGTTAAGTACTATTACGTTTTCATTCCCCTAACGGTCGGGATGGTTTATTTACTGGCGCTGGAATCTTACTCACGCATTAACCTGCGCATTGCAGTACCTTCTTTGATCCGCGAGGTTGGCCTGAGGCTGGCAAATAGCTTGCTGGTTATTTTATTTGGTTTCAAAATCATCACATTTGATACCATGGTATGGCTCACTGTGCTGAGCTACGCACTCGCAATCACTGCAATGCTCGTCTATCTGTATTTTCAAAACAGGCTTTACACTTCGCTTGACTTCGGGTTTATAAAGCATCCTGCATTCCGCGAAATGTATCGCTACGGGATGTGGGTGTTACTTGGAGGCGCCAGTGCTGCATTGTTACCGCACATTGAAAAAGTCCTTTTGCCTGCATTCGAAGGCGGACTTGGTAACACCGCCATATTTGACATTGCCTCCCGCATTGCACTCGTGATCTCCATTCCCCGCAACAGTATCGTGATGATCAGTGCGCCTATTATTTCAGAAGCTTACGCTAAAAATGACATCGGCCACATTGACAGCATTTACAAAAAATCCTCGCTGAACCTTTTTATTATAGGCACCTTCCTTTTCCTCGGGATCTGGTGCAACATCGATTCCATCTTCGGGCTGATCCCCAAATCTGACATCTACGCGCAGGGAAAATGGGTAGTATTAATGGTCGGGGTTTCCCGCATTGCAGATATGGCAACGGGCCTGAACTCTGAGATATTGACTAATTCGAAGTTCTACCGGTATGATATCGTCTTCATGCTTTTCTTCACGATTTTGCTGCTTTTGAGTAACCAGATCCTGATACCGATGTTTGGCTATAACGGAGCTGCTGCGTCGGCACTGCTCTCCACCATTACATACAACTTTATAAAACTCTTTTTTATCAAGCGCAAAATGGGGATTCAACCCTTTACAGCTGGTACTGCAAAAGTAGCGGTACTGGCAGCGCTGGCTTACCTGGCGGTTTACTTTATCCCCCACCCGGCTGATTCGAAAAACCTCTATGCAGTGATCATAGACGTACTGCTGAGATCTGTTATTGTGTCTGTTATTTTCGGAGGAGGAATTTTGGTCTGGAAGGTTTCCGAGGATATTGCGACGGGCATTGGTACAGGTTGGAGTTTTGTAAAAACAGGTATTTTGAAGAGAAAATAACCTTGTTGCAGACGCCCGCTCACCTGGGACGCGCCATTCCTTTCTGGCATTTGTGTTTTTAACTTTGCTATATTTGACTATCAGCCGCCTGAGCTTTCGGGCAAATTTTAAATTCAAGCTTTTCAATGTCATTAAAACAAAAAATAGTAGCCGGCCTGCTGAAAGAGCCTTTCAGCAAGTTTCAACTCACTACTTACGACCGCAGCAAACCCATTAATATGGTGGTCGGTTCCATGTATTCCGTTTACAAAGGCTGGATACATTCTGATATTGAGACATTGAACCTGTTGAAAAAAAGAGACTGGCAGAAGTATTTTGACGAAAACTCCATCGATAGGATCCTGGCTGAACACGTCTGGGAGCATTTGACACCCGAAGAGGGTAAACTTGCATTTTTGCATTGTTATCAGTTCCTCAAACCGGGCGGCTTTCTGCGTGTGGCTGTGCCCGACGGGTATCATCCCGACCCCGACTATATTGATTATGTAAAACCGGGCGGGACAGGCGAAGGTGCGGACGATCATAAGATCTTGTATAATTACCAGCTTATGTCCGGCTTCCTGCAGGAGATCGGTTTTACTGTGAAGCCGCTGGAATATTTCGATGAACACGGTAAGTTTCACAAAAATCCCTGGAACGTGGAAGACGGGATGGTAAGACGCTCCGCAGACCATGACGACCGCAATAAAGGCGGAAAGTTGGGCTACACCTCATTGATTATCGACGCATTCAAGAACTAATGGATCTGCCCGACCAGCTTGCCCCCATCGTTTTATTCTGCTACAACCGCCCCTGGCACCTGGAACAGACATTGAAATCGTTACAGGCAAATACGCTGGCGGCCCGAAGTGAGCTTTTCATTTACTCCGACGGCCCAAAAAAGGAGGAAGACCAGAATGCGATCCGGCAAATCAGAGCCTATCTCGACCAGCTAAATGGTTTTCAAAAAATTACCATTATCAGGTCAGAGCATAATCTGGGACTTGCTGCTTCGGTGATAAAGGGGGTAACCGAGGTTATTGAACAATATCGCAAGGTAATCGTACTGGAAGACGATATGCTTACCACACCCGACTTCCTGGATTTCATGAATAAGGCGCTGAATGTTTTTGAATCGCGCCAGGATATCTTCTCTGTTACTGGCTACACGCCGCCCATTTCCATTCCTGAAACTTATCGCAATGATCTGTTCCTGGTACCACGCACGAGTTCCTGGGGCTGGGGGACCTGGGCGCACAAATGGAAGAAAGCGGACTGGGGAATGCAGGATTTTTCCGATCCAGAAAAAACAGCCGCATTGCGTGAAACGCTGATCAAAGGCGGGGATGATCTCTGGCCAATGCTGATCAAGCAGCAGAAAGGCATAATCGATTCCTGGGCGATCCGATGGACATTGGCGCAGGCCAGAAACCAGGCTTACGGGCTTTATCCGGTCCATTCAAAAATAAAAAACATTGGAACAGATGGCAGCGGCACTAATTTTACATTCAAATCTACCGGGTACGGGCAGGAACTGAAAACAGGGAACGTGCGTATGGACCCGCATTTAAAACCTGACGAATTGCTAATCGACCAGTTCCGGAAGTACTACAATCTGCCGGTATCTGTCAAAATCAAAAACTGGATCAAATATCGCATTTGATCCCACTTATATGTACTGGCTTCGCTATTTGCTGAAAGAACCTTACAATTCACTTCATACACCTGCGGGACGGGAGTTTGTCGGATTGTTGTTTAAATATGGAAACAGTCCGAGACACAAGCGCACGCAGGTCAGTTTCGGAAAATACCAGCTGACAGTGCCGGATACCATGTCATTTCTTTGGCAGCACAAGGAAATTTTCGCTGACGAATTCTACCACTTCGAAACTCCGAACCCTGCACCCGTGATATTTGATTGCGGCGCGAATGTGGGTATGAGTGTCTTGTATTTCAAAAAGTTATATCCGCAGGCAAGTATTACTGCATTCGAAGCAGAGCCGGAAATAGCTGCATTACTCCGGAAAAATCTGGCTGAAAATGCAATTGGCGATGTTGAGGTTGTAGATAAGGCTGTGTGGACCGACGAAGAAGGGATCTGGTTTGGCAGCGAGTCTGCTGATTCGTCTTCTATTTACTCCACCTCTGCAAAAAAGAAGATCGCTTCTGTCCGTTTGCGCGACTACTTACTTGCTAAAAAGCACATTGACTTCCTTAAAATAGATATCGAGGGCGCAGAGAAAGAGGTCTTAAACGATTGTCAGGATCACTTGCAGCATGTTCAGAACTTATTTGTCGAATTCCATTCTTACGTCAACAATCCACAGGATCTGGCAGCAGTAATTGCGGTTTTCGAGAAAAATGGGTTCAGATACTATATTGATACCAACCAGCACCGCACCAAACCTTTTACAAACCACAGGTACCGGGGCAATGAGATCATGGATCTGCAACTGAACATTTTTGGCTGGCGCGAATAGATCTGGTTAAAGCCGGGAATCAACCATTTCTCTCGGCAAGACTGATTTCAAATCAAATATGACGGAATCGGGATTGGTAAATCGTTTGTAGTCAAGTTGATTATAGATGTCGTGAGCCACCACCAGTACAACCGCTTCATATTTACCCGCAGGCTCAGCTGCAAGCTGGATACTGAACTCCGACAGCGCTTGTTCCGGCGAAGCCCAGGGATCGTAAATGTCGATCTGCAAACCAAAATCAGAGAGCTCCCGATATACGTCCACAACCCGCGTATTGCGCATATCCGCGCAGTTTTCCTTGAATGTAATACCAAGCAGCAACACCCTGCTCCCCTCCACTTTGTGACCTTTTTTGATCAGGAGCTTTACGAGCTTATTGGCGACAAACACGCCCATTGTATCATTCACCCGCCTTCCGGATAAAATCACTTGCGGATAATACCCGAGCGACTCCGCTTTGTAAGCCAGGTAGTAAGGATCAACTCCGATACAATGTCCGCCAACCAGCCCGGGTTTGTATTTAAGAAAATTCCATTTCGTCGCAGCCGCTTCAAGCACCTCGGTTGTATCAATATTCATTCTGTCAAATATCAATGCAAGTTCATTCACGAAGGAAATATTTACATCGCGCTGCGCATTCTCAATCGCCTTGGAAGCTTCCGCAACTTTGATACTTGATGCCAGATACGTTCCCGCCTCAATCACGGAACTGTATAGCTGATCAACCAAATGCGCCGTGGCAGGAGTCGAGCCCGAGGTTACCTTCTTGATTTTGGTAAACGTATGCACTTTATCCCCCGGATTGATCCGCTCGGGAGAATACCCACAGAAGAAATCAACATTATACCTGAGTCCGCTCTTTGCAGCCAGCACCGGAACACAGTCTTCTTCCGTACAGCCCGGGTAAACGGTAGATTCATAAACGACGATGTCGCCGTTTTTGAGGTATTTGGCAATGGTACTGCTTGCCGCGAGCAGTTGCCTTAAATCGGGCTTTTTGTTGTTGTCAACCGGAGTTGGTACTGTTACTATGAAAACACTGCATTCTGCCAGATCATGCTCACTATCTGAAAGGCGCAGCTTAGCGGAACTTGCTAAATCTTCTGTAGAAATTTCCTTGGTTACATCATAACCACCAAGCAACTCAGTTATTCGCTGGCTATTGGTATCGTAACCCAGTACATCATATTTCTGACTGAATGCGATCGCCAGCGGCAGACCTACGTAACCTAATCCTATTACCGCAATTTTACCTTCAAATTCAGCAAGCATTCTGTGTGCATGTTTAATGTCGGGCATAAAACTATGCATATTTCAACCTACCAAAAAATTTCAATTTACCCTGTGACCAAAGCTAAAAACTGACGTATTGTTTGTATAGAACATCTTAAATACGTTTATGGATTTACAAATCATTCAAAACAAAGTCTTTGTTATTCGAGGCTGTAAAGTAATGCTCGATTATGACCTGGCAGAAATGTACGAGATTGAAACCAAGGCCCTGAAACAGGCAGTCCGCAGGAATATGGACAGATTCCCTGCCGATTTCATGTTCGAGCTAACGCAGAAAGAGTATCAATCTTTAAGGTCACAAAATGTGACCTTAGAAATGGGCCGGGGAACTCACAGCAAATACCGACCCTTTGCGTTCACCGAACAAGGTGTCGCCATGCTTTCCAGCGTGTTGAAAAGCGGAAAAGCACTGGAAGTGAATATCACGATTATGCGTGCATTTGTCAGAATGCGGCAAAATTACCTGGATTCTGCCGAACTCAGACAGCGGATTGAAGCTATTGAACTCGAAATGGAGACAAAATTTGAGGATATACATCAGGCATTGCAATACCTGCTCGATCCGCCCCAGCCCGCACGCGCAACCATTGGTTTCAAGCCAGGAGAATGATTTACCTGGCGTAAGGATTTGGTGGAAAAACGTGGACTTGAAAACCCTCTGTTTGCATTGCTTCCATTACCTGAGCCGATGGAATCTGCTTGAAAATAACGGCGCAAAGTACCTGTGAGGGCATTAAGGTAGCTTTTGTAAGAAAATCATGAAATGCAAGCTTGCGCTTTATCTTCCTGAAAGCGGGAGACGAATCGTCTGCCTTTTCCTGGCTGTATGAAGGGTGATAATAGTTATTGTTAATGCCTTTAAATGCAACCATCGGAAGACCCATTCCATTGGCCAGCTTATCCATCTCACGCTCCGAGAGCTTGAAAACATAGTTACCAACTTCCTCAAACGAATACCTGTTCTTCCAATATTTTTGTAAAGCATTTGTATCAAAACGATCGAAAATATTTCGCAATGCCAGTAACAGCGGCATCTTGGAAATCGGGTCGTGGGGTTCGACTAGTATAACCGCTTCCCGTGCAACCCGGAGCATCTCGTAAACGCCCAGATACGGGCGCGGAAAGTGATGATAGGCTTCTTTACAAAAGATATAATCGAAACTACCGTCAGCAAAAGTGAGCTTTTCGACATTTTCGACAGCATATTTTTCAATAAACCCCCGCGATCTGGATAATGGGAGAAAAGCTTCTGAAATGTCGGTGGCAGTTACATCCAGCCCTTTTTTGTAAAAGTGATTGGCATCAAAACCATAACCGTCACCAACTGTAAGCCACGATTTAGGCTCAGTTACAAAAGGGTCAGTCAGCGTAAGCATCCGCTGGTGGATCCAGTGGTTAATGGTTTTATGCTGATTATCATACTCCCACAGCTCAATGGCCCGGTCTTTCGCCTCCTTTGTCGCATACTGGACATCGTACCATTCCGAATGCGCCTCGTGGCTGCGCTTTTCATTAGACATTATCGTCGGTTTACTTAGTTCAGGATAAAGATAGATCAACGAATAAAATTTTTAAGCGGGGAACTGTTTAATTTTACCGCCATCAAACATTAACATCCCTGCGGAAACCGTCGGCAAAGTTCATTTTCATGGTACTTCATTTAAGTACATTTCATTTGGAAGGAGGCGCAGGAGTGGCAGCTGCCCGCTTGCATCAGGCATTATTGAAGTCGGGTACCGAATCCAGTCTGCTTGCTGCATTTCCTTCAAAAGAGGAGCAAAATGTTTATGGATTAGGCAATTCGAAATGGGAGCTGCGAAAAATGTGGGCCCGCTTCACTGCCGAGCGGCTACTTTTCTATCCGCAGGAAGCAGATCAGTCAGTCAGGTTTGCATTTTCCCCGGCCGGCGTAGGAGCAGATATTAGCAAGCATCCATTAGTTCAGCAGGCGGATATCCTGCATTTACATTGGATCAACTTTGGGTTCCTTTCACTCCAATCGCTGGAAAAGCTTTTCGCATTGAACAAACCAATTGTATGGACCATGCATGATATGTGGACAATGACCGGCGGCTGCCATTACAACCGGGGCTGCGAAAGGTTTTTGTCACATTGTCAATACTGCCCCTATCTGGCAAAGCCCGACATTTACGACATTTCCTTTACACAATTTGAAGCAAAAAAAGCTTTATACCCAAAAGCAAAAACTGCGCTGATCTCTCCCAGCTTGTGGCTGGACAGACTTACAAAAAAGGCGGCGCTTACCCGGGACCTCAATTCAGTCTGCATTCCAAACTGCATTGACACTACCTTATTCAGGCCGGTAAATAAGCTTGCAGCGCGCCATGCTTTCGGATTGCCAGCTGATAAAAAGCTGGTTCTGTTTACCGGCGCAAATATTCAGGATAAAAGAAAGGGCTTCATTTATTTTAAGGAAGCTTTGGAGCGAATGCAGCTAATTTCGGATGGCATTGAAGTGATGCTCTTTGGAAAAGCAGATGTATCCGGTTTTGCAGATTTCCCGGTTCCTGTTCATTATATAGGTAAGATTAGTGATACCGAAACGATGGTAAATGCTTACAATGCCGCTGACCTGATCGTGGTACCGTCGCTGGAAGATAATCTGCCGAATACGATTATGGAGGCGATGGCCTGCGGCACTCCGGCAGTTGGATTTGATACCGGAGGGATCCCCGAAATGATCGATCACCACGTAAATGGGTTTGTTGCTGAACAAAGGTCCGCCGATTCGCTTGCGGCCGGGATCAGCTGGGTACTGGAAAAGAACGTATCTTCTAACCTGTCAGCCGCGGCCCGCGAAAAAGTTGTTAATCATTACTCAGAAAGCCTGATCGCGTCGCGCTACCAGGCTATTTACAATTCATTATTGAATGGATAGCCAGCCGATTCTCACGATCATAACAGTGACCTACAATGCAGAAAAGTACGTAGCGCGTACATTGCGCAGCGTACAGGCAGCGCTTTCGCAAGTAGCTGATCCTGCATTGATCGAATACCTGATTATTGACGGGCTTTCAAAAGATAGTACGTTATCGATTTGCCAGCAGTACTCGTCCATTATTTCCCGGATTGTTTCAGAAAAAGACCGGGGAATTTATGATGCGATGAACAAAGGAATGGAACTGGCCACCGGGCAATACCTCTGGTTCCTCAATGCCGGCGATGAAATTTTCAACAGCAAAGTACTCGCCGGTCTGCTTTCGGCAACTGCCACCAGAGCGGATGTATATTACAGCGACGCGATGATGGTCGATGAAAGCGGCCGCGAACACGGCCTCAGAAGTCAGTTTACACCCCATTCCCTGCCAGAGAACATTCAATGGACGGATTTTGCATTGGGGATGAAGATCTGCCACCAGGCATTTATTGTTCGCAAGCAAGTCGCTCCTGTTTATGATATCTCCAATCTGAGTGCAGATATTGATTGGGAAATTACGTGCCTTCAACGCGCTGGTCGCGTACAATTTCTGCCTTTCATTCTATGCCGGTACCTGATGGGCGGTACCTCCGTGCAAAATCACCGCCGCTCACTCGTCGACCGGTTTCTGGTCTTGCAAAAACATTTCGGAACGATCCAGGCGACCTTCAATCACCTCCGCATTTTTTGGCGCGGCGCCGTTTTTGCGATGCGCAGGGGCAAATACTGGTGAGCTTCAATCTTTTTTTATTCCTATTTTCCTTTTGAAGCAAATCAGGCTTAAAAAACGGGTTCTGACTAGCTGTTGTCCAATTTTTTACCAAAATCCTGATACGCAAATCCAGCTTAAAAACTCATATTTTTCATAACATAATTTGGTGCAACTTACATTAACGATATATTTGTTTTATCAATTATATAAATAACCAAACCTATCGTTATGAAAAAAATTCTGCTATTAGCATTTTTTTTCTGTGTGATTGCATGGGTGTCAGCAAACGGCCAAGATGTTAGAGTCACAGGAAAAGTAACAAGCGACGACGGATCGGGACTACCGGGGGCGTCCGTACAGGTGAAAGGGAGCACCAACGGGACGCAGACCGATGCACAGGGAGATTATTCCATTAGTGTCCCAAATTCTTCATCTATTCTGATTTTCAGCTTTGTGGGAATGACCTCACAGGAGATCGCTGTTGGTAACCAAAGTGTGATCGACGTGAAGCTGGTAAGCGATAGCCGCAATTTAAGCGAGGTAGTTGTTACTGGTTTCGGTTCACAGATCAAGCGTGATGTGACGGGAAATATTGCCCAGGTAAAAGGTACAGAGATCCAGAATATGCCTGTGGCGAGTGTTGACGCGGCATTGCAGGGAAGAGCGGCAGGTGTATATGTGAACAGCGGAACAGGGAAGCTTGGACAGGCGATCAATGTGCGTGTGCGTGGAAATTCGTCCATCAGCGCGAGCAGCCAGCCACTTTATGTGATTGACGGAATGCCGGTAACAACCTCCGATGTGAGCAACAGCACGGGTGGAGCAACGAACCCGCTCGCAGACTTCAACTCCAACGACATTGAATCCATTGAAATCCTGAAAGACGCTTCTGCGGGGGCTATTTACGGTTCACGCGCAGCAAATGGCGTGGTACTGATCACAACCAAAAGAGGGAAAGCCGGGAAAACCAATGTAAGTGTTAATTACCAGCTCGGCTCTTCGGAAGCTACCCGCCGGGTCGACTTCCTGAATGCGGAACAATATGTAAAGTTTTATACAATGGCGGCGAATAACCGCGACCGCATTGACGGCGTGGACCCGAATGATCCTGATTCGTACACGCAATACATGCTGGGCGAAGGTGGTTTCCTGGATACTTACAGCCTTGGTACCTATGGAACACCGGATCAGAAAGAGTACCTGTGGCAGGACCAGGCTTTTCAGAAAGGCCCTCAGCAGCAGCTCGACTTTCAAATGAACGGAGGTAATGAAAAAACAAAATTCTTCATCTCCGGCCAGTACCTGGATCAAAAAGGAACGATCATCGGAAACAAGCTCGATCGCCTTTCAGGTCGCATCAATCTTGACCACCAGGCTTACAAATGGTTGCAGGTTGGACTTTCAATGGGTTTGGCAAGAACAGTTAACAAACGTCTGCCGGGTGACAATGCATTCTCTAACCCATTGCAAATGGCGGCATTGACGCCATTGACACCATTCAATGATCCTGAAACCGGCTTGCCTACGGGTACCCCTCCGGGAGAAGTTGGTGTGCCGCTCTATTTCAATCCGATGATCTCCATCAAATATGCGAGCTTCGTTGCTACTACTTCCAGGAACCTGACGAATGCATACGCGCAGATCAATCTGGTACCTGGCCTGAGATTCAGAAGCGAGCTGGGGATTGACATTTTGAACCAGAATGAAGAGAGTTATTATCAAACCCAGAACATCAGGAATGTAAGTACAGCGGTAGCCGGGTTGGGAGAGAATTTTGCAACGTTTATCACCAACTATAATACCAACAACTTCTTCTCATACGAGAGAGTGGTTAACAACCATACTTTTGATGGTACATTGGGTATGTCTTACCAGCAGTCGCAAAGCCGGGAGAATTTTGTTGAAGGAACCCAATTTCCTTCCAATTCATACAAAAAGATCGCAAGTGCTGCTACTAAATCAGGAGGGGGTTCGTCTGAAACCAACTACCGTTTCCTTTCCTACTTCCTGCGGGTAAATTACAAGTTTTCTGACAAGTACCTGCTTTCGGCCAGCGCAAGAATCGATGGCTCTTCCCGGTTCGGTGCGAATTCACGCTATGGATTTTTCCCGTCTGTCTCTGCGGGCTGGGTGCTTACAGAAGAAAACTTCCTGAAAGACAATGCGACACTTAGCTTCCTGAAACTAAGAGGAAGTTACGGTTCAACGGGTAACTCCGAGATTGGTGATTTCCCGCAACTAGGCTTGTTTTCGGGAGATGCGGGTTATGCCGGAGCAGCCGGACAGCGTCCTTCACAGCTGGCAAACCCTGACCTGAGGTGGGAAACTACCAGACAAGCTGATATTGGTCTTGACTTTGGTATTTTCAACAATCGGATCAATGGGGAGATTGACTATTACGAAAAGAAAACCACAGGATTATTGCTTGCAGTGAACGTTCCTGCAACAACCGGTTTCTCTACCAAAGTGGCCAACGTAGGCAAGCTGCAAAATAAAGGTTTTGAATTTGTACTGAACACACAGAACCTGATCGGCAAGTTCAAATGGAACACTTCGCTCAATTTTGCGACCAACCAAAACAAGGTTACTGACATTCAGGGACAGATTATCGAAGGCGGTATCCGCAACATGAACCGTGTCATGGAAGGTCAGCCGGTTGGTGTTTTCTATACAGTGGAATATGCCGGTGTTGATCCTGCGAACGGTGATGCGCTTTTTTACAAAAACACGGAAAATGACCCACGCGGTACAGTTACCAACAACGGATATAATAGTGCACAGAGGATTGCAGCGGGAAGTCCAAACCCTAAAATTGTAGGTGGTATTACCAATACTTTCTCTTTCAAAGGGCTGGACCTGAACATCTTCTTCAACGGAGTTGCCGGTAACAAGATCAATTTCTACGGAGTAGGCCAGTATTCTTCTGCAAACGGAATTTATGAGGACAACCAGACTGCTGACCAGATGAATGCATGGACTCCTGAAAACCCGAACACGAATGTTCCGGAGGCACGTTTTTATCGCGGAAACGGAAACCAGGCATCTACCCGCTACATTCTTGACGGATCTTACCTGCGCCTGCGCTCGGTGACATTGGGTTACAACCTGCCTTCGAGCATTACAAGCAAAATCAAAATGGAGCGTATCCGCGTTTACGTGTCAGCGTTAAACCTAGCCACATTTACCAACTACAAAGGCTGGGATCCCGAAGTGAATACGGACGATTTGGCTGAGGCAGATACGAAATTTGCGCTGGGAAATGACTTCTATACAGCCCCACAGCCGCGCACGATCATGTTTGGTATCAACGTCGGTTTTTAATCGCATTCAGCTTATCAATTCATCTGAATTATGAAAAAAAGAACATATATATACTCCCTGGTTTTTGCCGCAGGATCTTTTCTACTGACAGCCTGTGACAACAAACTTGACGTAGCACCAACCCAAAGTATTGACGAAGAAGCTGCACTAAGTACTTCCCGTGACGTAGAGGTGACGCTGATCGGTGCCTATGATGCATTGCAGGATCCTGATGTTTACGGTGGTGCATTCCAGTATTCTTCCGAATTGCTGGGCAACAGCGATGAGCTGGGTTTTGGTGGAACTTTCCAGAATTTGCTTGAAATGTACAACAAGCAAATTACCACCCAGAATGTAACCTCATTGGCTACATGGCGCGATTCCTATATCGCGATCAACAGGTGTAACAATGTGCTTTCTGCATTGGAAATCGTAGACGAAGACAAGCGCGCGCGCATCGAAGGAGAAGCCAGGTTTATCCGCGGCTCAGTTTATTTCGACCTGGTAAGGTTATTTGCAAGAGCCTGGGGTGATGGAGACGCAACGCAAAACCCCGGTGTTCCGATTGTACTCAAACCAACACGCGTGGTAACAGAAGCTGATCAGGTGGCGCGGAATTCCGTTGCGGAAGTTTACCAGCAGGTCCTGGAAGATCTGAATGCGGCTAAGTCGCTCCTGCCTGAGGGTAACACTATTTACGCCAATAAATATGCGGCGTCAGCCCAGCTTTCCCGCGTATATTTAATGCAATCCGAATTTGCAAAGGCGCGCGACGAAGCAAATGAAGTGATTGAGTCAGGTGAATATCCGCTGGCGACTGATTTTACTACCTTGTTCTACACTTTCCTGAGGAATGGCGGAGCAAACCCAAGAGAGTACATCTTCTCGATGATTGTAACGCAGCAAGACGGAGTAAATGATCTGAATACCTACTTTGGCGCTACGATCGACGATATCACAGGCAGCTCCGGTCGTGGTGATATCAGGATTCTGCCCCGGCACCGTAACCTGTATGAAGCAGGCGATGTGCGTGGTCAGTTTTTTGTAAGTTCCATTAATACTTATACGCAGAAGCACATTGATCAGTTTGGCAATGTACTGCAATTTCGTTCGGCAGAAATGTACCTGACACGTGCAGAAGCGAATTTCCGTCTTGGAACAGCTGTGGGCGCAACGCCGCTTGCTGATATCAACCGCATTCGCAAACGTGCGGGTATCAAAGATCTTACAGCATTGACTTTGCCTGCGATCTTGAAGGAGCGACACCTGGAACTTGCATTTGAAGGCCACATGCTGCACGATATCAAACGTACCAAAGGCAATGTAGGCACACTACCCTACAACTCGCCCAGGCTGATCCTGCCGCTTCCTCAGCGTGAAATTGATGTAAATAAAAAGCTGGTTCAGAACGAAGGATATTGATTCCAAGTGAACCAGGCTGACCAACAAAAAAGCACTTCATTATGAAGTGCTTTTTTGTTGGTTCTTATTACCAGATGGTATTCTACTCCCAGCTGACCCAGGCTTTTGCATCCTTTGCGCTCACCATGTCATAAGTTGTTGTTGAGGTTTGAATGAGATAGAATCCATTTGGTTCGTATAACAATTCAGCTGACTTGGCTACCGGGCCGTTTGCGGGTATAGTTCCTGTTGTTGCAAAAGGTTTGAATATTACCCTACCATCTGCGGTAAACGTGGGCTTTTCCGGAAAGTGATAGTAATCAAGATAGTATTTTTCTCCATCAAAGAAAACAGGAGCGAAAGCATCAATTCTGCTGTCAACGCCAGGCTGGTAAATGTAGAATGCATATTCACCTTCTCCACTCTTTACATTTGCGACTCCGAGTGCGTCATCTACGCCGTTGACATGAAAAACATCTCTGGTCCGCCAGTCACCGCCTGACTCGATCGGCTCCTGCCACCATCTTCTGGCAGCTGCAAGGTCAACTGAAATTGGTTTGATTGCACTTTGTACCGTCGTGGCCACTCCTGCTGCATTAAACTTTAACTGAACCGCATTTTCCGTCCAGCTGAAATTGCTGAATCCATTAATCGTCTGTGATCCATTTACAAGCGGATTAAGGAAGACAAGATTGGCCCCGCTGAAATAATAGCCGGTCGTAAAATTCTTTGGCGTATTACCGTTCAGCCAGGTTAGCTTAATGGTGCGTGCTTTCAAATTGGGGGTCACCTCGTAAGTGACATTCCCCACTGTAATCCTCTTGAAGTAAGCCTGATACTTAGAAATATTATTGAAAAGCAATGCTTTGGCAAGATCTCCATTGGTATAGGCTGTGGCCTGAGCTTGCGTAGCTTTGGTAAGCACCAGCCTGCTCTGGTTTTTGCGACCTACAAATGCAACCCGATCCTCCCCCAGCGAGTCCGGGAAAATGCTGAACTCAAAGTCAGACTGCAAACCTTCCCCAACGTTGCCGCCATTTACATCCGGATCCGGATCAGCCAGAACATGCAGGTAGGAGTAGGTATCGAAAATCAGCGAAGGCGTTTGCATTGCTTTCAGCCGGTAGCTGCTTTCCTTGGAAGTTCCAGCAGAGGCAGCGGAAAAGTCCGAATACATCACTACCCTGTTCTGATCGTTGAATTTGAAATAAAATCCATAACTGCCGCCACCCGCCGGGTAGATCACCGCATTCCAACCATAAGGTGCTTCCACCAGCTTTTTCTGATAGGAAGCCAGGGCTGCATTCAGACGTGTGTCGGCTGATTCTTCAAACAATGTATCGTCGCTGTTCTCGCAGGAAAAAAGGCCTGCCGACGCAACCAGAAGATATAAAACGATTTTTTTCATCAATCCTAAAAAAGTTGGTTCATCGACCCACGTACCCTTTTTTGCAGGCTGTAAAAGTCTATATTCCAGGTATTCTTATAATATGCCACCACAATTGCTTCCTTCTGCCTGAGCGAAGCCTGCGCCTGTGCTTTGGTCACGCCATGCGGACTTGTTCCTTCAGGAATGGAGTTCACGATCTTGTCGAAACCTGCCTTTCCTTCCGTGAGCATCATCGCGATCATTTCTACAAAATCCTCATCAAAATTAAGAGAGCTGTAAGCAGTAACAAACCCGTCACGCCGCGCATCTGCATCCGACCAGTTGATCCAGTTACCGCCCTGATACAGCGACTTGGTAATATTGCGGTACTCTACGGGATAAAGTACAGTCTGGTGGAGAATGTGACCAAATTCGTGGTGGATCGTATGCAGGAACCAGTCTTTCACAAAAGATGAATCTCTCGCTGCATTGTACCCCTGCATTCCCTTTATTTTAAAAAGATTAACACCGAATAAAACAACTTTCCGGCCACCTTCCGCGGTACCAAGCGTAATCGAGCCTTCTGCATTGTACTCATTACTGCCCGACAAAATGAAAAATTTTGGAGAAAAGCGGTTATAAAACACTTTACCTGCTTCCTGAACGTAAGGTACCGTCCACGCTTTCTTGATTGTGCTCAGCAGCGGAACTACCTGGGCTTCGTCGGGCGGCACGAGCGTTTTGGTGATGTTACCAAATTCAAACTGGTCCCATTTATACTTCGCAGAGATATTGTAAGGTGTGGTGAGACTATCCAGTATCCACTTGTCCACCGGCCCTTGAACCCATTCGTCACCGCCGAGTCCGGGAATATTTTCCACTTCGCCGATTTCCTCTTCTTTACAGGAGGTCAGCAGTGTACTGAGCGCCAGCATTCCGGCCAGGGATATTTTTGATAATACTTTTGTGATCATCGTATCTGTCAATTATCTGCTATTCTGTTCTAAACCTGCCAAAGTTGCCGATTGAGGGATTTGCAAAATTCTCCTCGGATCATTTCCGGCAACTGAAATCACCTGTCCTGAGAAGGTTTCGTGCTCCACAGGTATCGCATAACGTTGCAAATCAAACCACCTCATTCCTTCCTGTACAAATTCAACCCTTTTAAAAGCAAGTACCGTGTTTACAATCGCCGAACGCGTGGAGGTCACATTGAAGAAATTGCGCATTCTTACGGCTGTTACCGTGTGCGAAGAAGGATCGTAGTTGGACACCCGCTTGCTTACAAAAAGGTTCAGGTCGGCAATACACTCGTTCGTATTATTGAGGTACGCATTTGCCTCTATTTTGTTGAATAAAACTTCTTCTGCTGTAAATAATGGCAGCATCACATAAGGCAAGCCAATTTCTGCATTTACGGATTCACGTACAAAATATTCATTCAGCTTCGGGATCAGATAATTCTCCTGCCGAAACTTCCTCCCACTTCCTGAAATTCATACCATAGCGATATCGGGCTACGTACCTGCCATATAAAGACGAAGTTTCTGCCAGCAGCAAATTCGCATTCTGGTTAGCACGGGAATAGGTGTTGTACAGCTCGGCGGGAGATAAGCCTTCGTAAGTCGTATTCCACGGCCGCAGATTCTCACCAATATTTCCACCCGGAAATGCTGCATTGGCATATTGAACTACTTTTTGGTAGTCTTTTCTGAAAAGATAGAACCGGCTTGCAAACGCATTGGCAGCAGCACGGTTGAAATGATACTTAGGTACTGTATAGGACCCGTCGCTGAGCAGCGGCAATCCTTCCAGCAAATCTTTTTCAACCATTTCGTAAACATAAGCCACCGTTTTTCGCTCGTATTGCTTCAAAACCACGCGCTCAGGCTCGGTAACATAAGGAATCCCGGGATCGGTATTTGGTTGGGCAGGATCGTAAAATTTGCTGAAAAAGTTTACCAGCATGAAATGCGCGTAAGCACGTGCAACCAGCGCCTCCCCTTTTTGCGCGCTGTACTCTTGCGGGTTTTCAGCCTTGCTGATAATGTCAAGTGCCTGGTTTGCTACGGAAATTGCTCGGTAACATTCTGCCCAGTATTGATCCGGTGAATCCTGATCATCAACGGTTGCTTCCACCTCTTCAAACAGGAACGAAAACCGATTAACCTTGTCATCCTGGCCGGTTCCCTTATCAATTACATTATCGCTCATTGTTTCTGCAAACAACACATAGCCACCTTGCGGATAGGCGGTAGTAAGCAGTTGCGACACTTGCTTTGGCGTATTGATCAATGCGCGCGTGCTGTCCGGCTCGGTAGAAAGGAAGTCTTCGCAACCGGTAGAAATGATTATCAGCAAGACGAGGCTCAGGTATTTTAAATGTCTGTATGTGCTCATATGAAATATCTTGAATCAAAAATCTTATTCTAAGTCCCGTTACAATGTCAGTTTCAATGCAACTGTAAACTGCTTTTGAATAGGCTGGGCAACTCCTCCTGAGTTAAAGAATTCCGGATCCTGTCCTTTTAGCTTCTTGTCGGCATAAATCAACCAGGGATTGATCGACGACAGCTGGATACTTGCTCCTTTCAGACCATATCTGCCAGCCACGGAAACGGGAACTTTATAGGATAGAGAAACCGATTTTAACCTAATGAAATCGCCTTTTGCTACGCGTTCGGTTGAGTAATTGTAAATATTATATGGATAAGTTCCTGCAAGATACTGGGCTTCCAGCTTGTCGGGAATTGACGCGACCGGAGTCACACCTTCTTCACCCGGGATCAGCCAGCGATCGAGAAATTCTCTGGGCATTGCATCAAGGTCGCTGAAGGCGTTCTTATACAATGGATTCAGACGAATCTTGTTACCGTACTGGTAGGTTAAAAATACATTGAGGGAAATGTCTTTATACGTAAGTGTATTGTTGAACCCGCCCGTCACAGGTGGATCAACCGGACCTTCATATTTCAGATAGGATACATTCTGATCCTGCAGGTAAACATCAGAATTGACTTCCCCATTTTCATTTACAAAGATTGGCACACCGGATTTCGGGTTTAATGCGCGGTAATCAATGGAGAAAAGACTTCTCACCGGGCGGCCTTTTACATTAGCACCTTCTGCTTTTACCAAATCAAAAATGCCGGGCGAGTTATCAACATTGGTAATGTGCGTTTTGGCATAACCCACAGTAATCCGTGATCTGAAATCCCAGTCTTTGGTTTTATACAAAACACCGTCGAGTGAAAAATCAACGCCGTAAGACTGCATATCCGCATAGTTGGCCACTTTGTAAATCTGTCCGCCGATACCCGAAGTTTTTATCTCGTCAATCAGATCAAAGCTGTTGCGGATATAACCATCAACAGTCAGGTTCACGCGGTTGGCAAACAAACCCAGATCAAGCCCGACATTCCCGCTGTACAATTTTTCCCAGGTCAACTCGGTGTTTTCAAGTGAAGACAATGCAATAGCCGATTCCTTTTCATCCGCAAAGGGGCGCCTCGTGATTATACTTTGGAACAAAACAGCGGAGTTCGTAGCCGGCCCGGTATCAGCAGAAAGTCCGTAGCTGGCCCGCAACCTACCCATACTTAGCCATTTGAAACCTTTGATGAAGTTTTCACGATCAAAATTCCACGAACCTGCAATCGTATAAGTCGGCAGCCAGCGCGCGATTGCCGATTTACCAAAACCATTGGAACCGTCGTAGCGGATATATCCGGTGAAGTTGTATTTATCGTCGAGCGTGTACCCGGCACTTCCGTAGAATGCAGCAAAACGTTCATAATCCATGCGCATTCCGTAGTACTGGAAGTTTGTTTCAATGGTTTGTTTCAAAATCCGGTAGTCCACGAATGGAGTTCCTCCCTGGTCGTACTGAAACCCATATCCTGTGTTATTCGAATTCTGGCGGTTGGTGTATTTGATTTCCTGACCGGCGAGCAGATCAATCTGGTGCCTTTCCGCGAACATTTTGTTGAACCTGAAATTGTTCCGGATGTTATAAAACAGCATCTGATCTTCATTCCGGTTGTAAAAACCCCCGCTTGGCAACACGATTACCGGATAAGCATTGGGCACATCGGGATCGGTATACAGGTATTTGTTAGCCAGGGCAATGGTGGAATTATCAGCAGCGCGGTACGCATTCGCCATATTGCTATGTTCGGTGATAATATGCTCGCGGCCCGTTTGAATGTAGCGCAATGCACCCAGGAAATCGTAGCTGATATGGTCTGTAAGCTTGTAAGAAAGGTTTCCCTGAAGTTTGATATCCGCCAGGTTCAGGTTAATCCGGTTATTGGCCAGCTCGGATACAATGTTAAATGGCGCGAAGTTTCTGCGAAAGTATTCCAGATCGCCATTCTCATCGTAAGCAGTCAAAGTTCGGCTGGTATTCAATGCGTAACTGAATGGATTGATATCAAAGTCCCTGTCAAACTTACCTTCCACGGGGTTACTTCTGCGGCTTAGCGAGCCGGGTGCCTGCTGCCTTCTTACGGAAGCAAGGGTAGTGAGGCCCACACTGAGGCGGTCGGAAAGCTGGTACGTATTGTTAAAATTCAATGTGTAGCGTTTCACCTTATCGGCGATGGTCCACCCATTATCATCCAGGTAACTTACCGATGCATAGGAACTTGACTTATCTGTTCCAAATGAAACGCTGAGCGAATGTTCGTGGATGAAATTCTGCTTGAAGAGTACATCAAACCAGTCAGTATTTGCTTTTGCGTAGCGCATCAGGTAATTCTTCTTGGCTTCCTGCGTATTTGGAATCGGGAAATTACCTTCAATGTCTCCATTGAGCGAGTTGTAATATTTTCCATAAACACCAAAATCAGGCTTGGAAAGAATGTCCGAATTCAGGTACCCTTTCCGTTCCAATTCACCCAGAACTGACATTTGCTGGGCAGAATTCATGATGTTAAAATTGCGGTAGGAAGGTGTAAGCTGCGTGCTGAAATTACCCGAATAGGTAATTACCGGCTTCCCGCTTTTTCCCTTTTTGGTTGTGATCACGATTACCCCGTTCATCGCGCGGGCTCCGTACAA
Source organism: Dyadobacter sp. (assembly GCF_051859145.1). Taxonomy (GTDB): domain Bacteria; phylum Bacteroidota; class Bacteroidia; order Cytophagales; family Spirosomataceae; genus Dyadobacter. The sequence continues at coordinate 264 of NZ_JBHYGF010000046.1, read as the reverse complement.
TGCAGCCGCAGCAGCATCTTTCAGGATATCGAAGGTTTCAATATCGTTGGGGTTAAGTCCGGCCACGGCCGATCCGAGCAAGGTAGTAGGATCGCCGCTGGAAAGCTGGTCATTTGAAATATTTACAATATCCTCCTGAACAACTCCGTCAATTACCCAAAGTGGCTTGTTATCCCCATTCAAAGAAGTGGCGCCGCGGATCCTGATCTTAGGCGCTGCCCCGAAAGTACCTGAAACGTTTTGAATGGACACTCCCGCAGCCCG
>NZ_JBHYGF010000045.1:0-13331 GCF_051859145.1 Dyadobacter sp. | reverse complement strand
AGCCGCTAACGGGAACTGATTTCCCGTCCCAATTTTAACAATCCATCAGTACAGACTAGGTATTTGCAAACCGCCGGAAAACAAACTCCGGCGGTTTGTTGTTTTAGGTATAATTCCTATTTTTACAATGGTATGCCAGCATACTATTAGTCATTTTCATCGAACTAAGAATTTCAATATGGACGCATATATTGTTGCAGGATACCGCAGTGCAGTTGGTAAAGCTTCAAAAGGCGGATTTCGTTTTACCCGTCCTGACGACCTGGGTGCGGCAGTAATCAAGCATTTGCTCGAAAAAGTGCCGCAACTCGATCCGACGCAGGTTGACGATGTGATTGTGGGAAATGCAGTGCCCGAGGCGGAACAGGGAATGCAAATGGGCCGCTACGTGGCGCTGCTTGCATTGCCGGAAAATGTTTCCGGTATCACAATTAACAGGTACTGCGGCTCGGGCGTTGAGGCGATTGCGATGGCTTCCGCCAAAATCCACGCGGGAATGGCGGAATGCATTATTGCAGGCGGTACCGAATCCATGTCAATGGTACCCACAATGGGATGGAAAACGGCATTGAACTACGAAATCGCGCATACCAACCCGAGCTACTACCTGAGCATGGGGTTGACTGCCGAGCAGGTGGCCAGTGATTTTAAAATCAGCCGCGACAAGCAGGATGAATTCTCGTTTCAATCGCACCAGAAAGCTTTACGGGCACAGCAAGAAGGCTGGTTTGCAAATGGAATAGTGCCTGTAACAGTGAAGGAAACATATTTTGACGCGGCTTCGGGCAAGAAGAAGACGCGGGAAACGGTAATCAGTCAGGATGAAGGCCCGCGGCCTGACACGACGCTGGAAGCTTTGAATAAGCTCAAACCTGTTTTCGCGGCAGGCGGATCGGTAACAGCCGGTAACTCTTCGCAAACTTCCGACGGGGCTGCATTTGTGATGGTAATGTCCGAGAATATGGTTAAAAGGCTGAACCTCAAACCGATTGCGAGAATGCTATCCTACGCTACGGCTGGCGTTAATCCCCGGATTATGGGAATCGGGCCGGTAGCTGCTATTCCAAATGCATTGAAACAGGCCGGATTGAACTTGCAGGATATCGAACAAATCGAGCTGAATGAAGCTTTTGCGGCGCAGTCGCTGGCTGTAATCCAGGAACTTGATATTAACCCGGAAATCGTTAATCCGAATGGCGGCGCAATCGCATTGGGCCACGCGCTGGGCTCAACAGGTGCGAGGTTGTCTGTTCAGTTATTCAATGAAATGGAGCGCCGCAACCAGAAGTACGGAATGGTAACCGCCTGTGTTGGGGGCGGACAGGGAGTCGCGGGAATTTTTGAACGGCTCAATTAGTCCGGCAAATAACTATTGCTACTTATTTAGGGATCTCCGGGAACAGCTTGGGTATGTTCCACGGAGATTCTTTATTTTTGCCCAATCCAACTTGCAGATCGTTTCATGGATGTATCCATCATCATTATAAATTACCGCACACCTCAACTCATAATCAATTGTTTAAAGTCAATTTATCAATTTACTTCCGGGGTTACATTTGAGATAATCATTGTTGATAATGATCCGGAAAATGGAGGTGGGGCGTTGGTTCGTGATACATTTCCTGAGGTTCGGTGGATTGACTTGCCTTCGAATCCCGGCTTCGGGATCGCCAATAACAAAGGTATGTCCATTGCAAACGGCACCTATTTTCTCCTGCTGAATGCAGATACACTGGTTACCGACAATGTGATCGGCCGGTGTTTCCAAAGAATGAACGAGCGCCCGGATATTATCGCCTGCGGCGCTTTGCAATATTACCCGGACGGTACTCCGATGCCTTTTTACAAGAGCTTCAACGAGTTTCGTAAAACCTTTTTCATTGTGCCGCCAGCAGGCTTTATCGAGCGGGCGATCAACAAACTTTATCCGGAACCCGAGTACCAGGACCCGGACCAATACGACTGGCTTGTAGGTGCATTCATTTTTTTGCGGAGAGAAGGTTTTGAGAAAACAGGCGGTTTTAGTGACGATTTTTTCATGTACGGCGAAGATGTGGAATGGTCGGGGCGGTTGAGTAAGCTGGGCAAGCTGTGCTATTTTAAGGATTGCATTTTCATCCACCTCGAAAACAATAACCCTTTCCGAAGGACCAATATTTCGTGGATAAACCGGTTCAGCACGCAAATGCAAGTGTCTAATTTCCTTTGGGTACGAAAGCAATATGGTGCTTTTCAATACTTGCTGCTGATCTTGCATTACCTGTTGATGGTGCCGGTGGTATTTGGGTGGAAAATTGCATTCAACATCAAAAGCAGACGACATCCTTTTTCCGAATTACGTACCCAGCGCATTTATGTCAGAAAAACAGGTGTGCTTTTAAAGTATTTCTGGGCAACCTTATTCTTGAAAAAAGGGTCGTATAAGATAAAGCCTTCTGAGAATATCGACCTCTTAACCGCCTCTTCATGAACAGCACAAAGAAACGAATCCTCTTTTTCACACCCTATGCAACACGAACAGGATCAGAAATGATGCTGTTATACATCCTGAAAAAAATCGATCGTTCCCGTTTTGATATCGGGATTGTCAGTTTTGCAGACGGCGAGCTGCTGAAAGATTTTCCCGAAGATATCCCAAGGTTCATTGCTCCCCGGAAGTTTAACATACTCCAGAAAATCTCATTTCACCTGGGCTCCAACCCCATTCACCGGCATTTACGCAAACTGGCTACCGATTTCAAAGCAGATTTCTGGTATGTGAATACGACCATGATTCCCGAAACGGTACTGATTGCCAAAGAGTTTTCAATCAAGCTGGTGACGCATTTTCATGAAATGCCGCTGACCTACTCTTACCTGAGCGGGCCGGATTTCAAAAGCATTATCGACTACTCAGACTTGCTGATCGGCTGCTCACAAGCTACCAGCAATGCATTAGTTGTTTCGGGTGGAAAGAATATCGGACTGCTTTATTCATTTATAGACAGTAACCTGGTAAAAAGCAACCCGGAACGCTCGGCTGAGCTGCGGAAAAACCTGGGTATTCCGGAAACTGACTTTGTGTGGGTATTATCGGGAATGACTTCGGAGCGTAAAGGTTTTGATTTACTGCCCGACATTGCCGAACACCTCAACGATTCCCGCGTCCACCTGATCTGGGTTGGCGCCAAAATCGACGATGGAATGGTATATTATACCGAACAAAGGTGCAGGAATTCAAGATCGGCGACCAGAATTCACCTGGTTGGCAAGCAAAAAGAAGATTATTATAATTACCTTAACACGGGAAATGGCTTTCTCCTTACATCTCGTCAGGACCCTTTTCCGCTGGTGATGATTGAAGCCGCGTTGCTTGGTAAACCTATCGTTTCTTTTCCGTCGGGAGGTGTGTCCGAATTTGTTCAGGATGGTATGGGTGTGGTAACCAATGATCTGAGTGTAAGCCAGATGGTTGAAGCAATGCGAAAAATAATGAATGGAGCAATCGTAACAGATCGTTCCAGGAGCATTGAAAGGGCAGGTCAATTCAATGTGGAAAACGGATACAATGAGTGGATCAAATTAATTGACAAAAACTTTTAGCATGTTCAATTCTGCGCACGCAATTCAATTCTTCAATAAGCTTTTTTCCCTGGCGCTTTGCCTGACCTTTTTCCTGCAGCCAATCTCCGCACAACCTGCTCAAAAAACGGCAGAGACGGATCCGCAACGTTACCTTGCATTGATGTTGCTGAATCTTACAGATGCGGAAAACCGGGGTCCCGAACCCGATCTTATCCGTTCTGCACAGCAATATGGCTTGAATGCCGTTTATATTACCATTCCCTGGGACAAGGTTTATTACAGCTCTCCAACAGAAACCCCGAAATGGGCGAAATACGACGAGCAGATCAAAATAGCCACGGAGCTGGGCATGAAAGTGGCGCTCCGTATCCACCTTGGTCGCCACAGCACGCGTATCAAGGGTTTTTGGGAGCCTTCCGACAGCCAGTTCAGTCACTCCGAGCAGCCATTGCTGGGCGGCTATCTTGATACTTTTTATGGATTTGATAACCAGGCTATTGTTAACAAGGGACTTGCCTTTGTGAAGGAAACAGTAGCCCGCTACAAGTACCTGCAAACCGAGAATAAGCTTCTGTATGTTTCCGTCACCAATACACCCACACAGGAAGGCGAATATCCTGGGGGACTGATTGTAAATGGAAAAGAGAATACGGCCGTTTATGATTATTCCAAAACAATGGTGAGCGGTTTCCGTGCGTGGTTGAAAGCACATTATACCAAAATCGAGCGGCTGAATTTCCTTTGGGGAATGAGCTACAAGACTTTTGAAGATCCTTATCCACCGGTAACTGCCTGGGCGCCGGAGGAATCTTTCCGCCAGCGGGCCGGGAAAGACTGGTACATTTACCGGCACGAGGTGATGAAAAAGTACTTCGATCAAATGATTGCTGCCATTAAATTAGTTGACCCGGCGATCAAGTTCATCTCTGATTACGGCTCTGTTTTTGATGCGGCTTCTGTTTTGCGAGGCACACTGGGCTTTAAGGACCTGAATGAAAAAGCCGACGGAATTAAAATCAACGATAGTCCCGTTTTTGATCACAGATGGTCGGTGGATGTTGTAAAAAGCAATATGCCCGCACATTACATCATAGCTAATGAGCTGTTTGTGAGCTCCTATCTCGATAATGCGGCGCATTTAAAACAAATCGACGAAAACTATGCACACGGCGCGAACGTAGTAGCGGTTGTTATCTCTACTACGGAGCAGATGGGGCGCTCCGAGCCGTTTTTGCGTCCGGCGGCATCGAAATGGCTGAGCCAGCCTATGGCCCCAATCAACTACTCTGAAAGTGTAAGTTACCGTTTGTCGGCAGCGGTAGAGAAAAAAGGTGCGATAGCAGTCATCTTCGATGAATGGGCCAAGCGTGCCTATGCCAATGCAGGCAACCCCAAGCCAGTGGCTGTCAAACTCGAAGAAGACCTTCTCACGCCGGAATACTGGAAGGATGCATCCAACTATATGCCCTATGTTTTCAGGCCGGTGCCGATGCAGATTATACCGGTAAACCGGGATTTTGCTTACAAGCTGCCGATCGATACGTTTTCAGATGTGGACGGTACGATTGTGAAAGTTGAGGTAAGTAACCTGCCGCCCTGGCTGCGGTTCCAGAACGGGCAGCTTTCGGGCCGGCCAACTGAGCTGGGAGATTATCGGATAACGGTAACAGGTACTGACGATGAAGGCGGTTCCACAGTTGCTTTTTTTACAATCCGTGTGGATACCAGGGAAAATGCCAACAAGCCGCCGACCGTAGATGCTAATTTTTCGAACCAGATGGTTGCTGTTAATAAGGCATTTACCTTCACCATTCCTCAGAATACATTTGAAGATAAAGATGGAGAAATTACAAAGATCGAGGCAAGTGAGCTCCCTTCCTGGCTGAAATTTTCAAATGGCGTTTTAAGTGGGACTCCGACTACTTTGGGTGAGTACCGGATCATTTTTAAAGCTTATGACGATCTGAATGCATTTGTTGAGACTTACTTTACGATCAAAGTTGTAGAGCCCCAATTCCTGAATGCGCCTCCTTTTGCGAGCAGTACTTTGCCGGTGAAATACGCGCAGGTTAATATGCCATTTAACTACATTTTACCAACCAATATCTTCGGCGATCCAGACGGATATATTTCTTCCATTTCAATTCAAAATCGGCCTTCGTGGCTGAATTTTGCATTGAATGTATTTTCAGGAACACCTACGGAGGAAGGAGAGTACAGGTTGATTGTCAGAGCTTACGACAATGGAGGGGCATATGTAGAGATACCGCTGATATTGAAAGTGCAGACGCCGGAGCTGCGTTTTGAGCTTGTAAAAGGAGGAAGCAAAGTGGAACAAAGTATCATTCGTAAGCTGGCCGGCGACGATGTGCTCGCTTACGAGTCGCTTCCAGAGCTGCTCAACATTTATGCTTACGGAAACTTTGAGTACGATCAGGTCAAATTCCAGTTGGACGGACCTTATAAACGAACTTCGACTACCGCCGTTTTCCCATATGCGTTGTATGAAAATGAGCTGGGTTTTGCGCCTTATGTAGGCAGGTATACGCTTACGGTCACAGCCGCGAAGGAGGATTCGGCCATTGTCACACAGTCCATTCAGTTCAGTATATCGGCTGGTGATTCGGTTAATATCACCAAGAACATAGCCGAATGGGCCTTTTATCCGAACCCGACGGAGAATATTATCAATATCAAACTGCCCGAAAATCAGGTAACTGAGGGAATGCAGTACGAGATTGTTACGGTTGGAGGAAAACGCATTCCGCTGCCACCCAACCTGGTGAGTATAGCCGACAATCTGGCTTACATTGATCTTTCGGATGTGGGTCTTTCTTCGGGTATTTACTTTGTGCGAATTCTTGAAAATGGGGCGCTTTTAAAGCAATTTCGGATCTTCAAAAAATAGCGGACAGCGCCAAATCTGCCAGACGTTACGTAAAATTTCAGGATAGTATGCGCGCATAACTTGATTATGGTTTATATTTGAAATAGTCAATAGTATGCAAGCATACCTTTGTTTCACATCGTTCTATAATTACTATCAGATATGGCCGTTGCAGAAGCGAATAAAACATCTATTAGGGGAGGCGAATTTTTAATTAAGGAAACACAATCCTCTCAAATATTTATCCCTGAGGAATTTACAGAAGAGCAGCGCATGATCGCTGATACCTGCCGCGACTTTCTTGCGAAGGAAGTTTGGCCGATACTTGACGAAATAGACCACGCAAAAAGTCCGGACCTGATATCCGGTTTGATGGACAAAGCAGGTGAACTGGGCTTGCTGGGTACGGTTGTTCCCGAAGAATATGGCGGCTTTGGAATGAATTTCAATACTTCTATGCTCGTGGCCGAAGCAACTGGCGCCGGTAACTCCTTTTCAGTCGCGCTATCGGCACATACCGGAATAGGTACCCTGCCGATTTTGTATTACGGAAACGAAGAACAAAAACTGAAATACCTGCCTAAGCTGGCCACTGGTGAATGGAAAGCGGCTTACTGCCTGACAGAGCCGGACTCCGGCTCAGATGCAAATTCTGCCAAAACAAAAGCGAAACTTACTGCCGACGGTGCACATTATGCAATCAACGGTCAGAAAATGTGGATTACAAATGGCGGTTTTGCAGATGTATTCATTGTTTTTGCCAAAATAGATGAAAACGGGCAGACAGATAAGAACCTGACTGCATTTATCATCGAAAGCTCGACGGCCGGAATTACGATGAATGAGCCCGAGCATAAAATGGGGATTAAAGGGTCGGATACCCGGCAGATATTTTTCGATTGTCTGGTACCTGTCGAAAACATGCTCTCCGAGCGCGGAAATGGCTTCAAGATTGCTGTTAACATTCTGAATATTGGTCGCATTAAGCTCGCGGCGGCCGCACTAGGCGGTGCCAAAAGAGTAGCAGAGCAGGCAATCAATTATGCGAATGAGCGGAAGCAGTTCGGAACTTCAATCGCGAATTTCGGTGCAATTAAGCACAAGCTTGCTGAAATGGCGGTGGGTATGTATGCAACGGAATCTGCCTCCTACCGGGTCGGTCAGCATATCGATGATCTCATTGAGGCATTTCAGGCGAAAGGAATGGCCGATTCGGAAGCGAAGCTGAAAGCACTGGAAGAATTTGCAATCGAATGCGCGATCATGAAGGTACATGGTTCTGAAGTACTGGATTTTGTGGTAGATGAGGGTGTGCAGATTTACGGCGGAATGGGCTTTTCGGCAGACGCGCCAATGGACCGGGCGTACCGCGACAGCCGCATTAACCGGATCTTCGAGGGCACAAATGAGATCAACCGGCTCCTGGTAGTGGATATGCTACTGAAACGTGCCATGAAAGGCCAGCTCGATTTGATGGGCCCGGCTGCGGCAGTTGGAAAAGAAATTATGTCCATTCCTGATTTCAATAGCGAAGAGGAAGAAACACTTTTCGCCAAAGAGAAAAAGGTTTTGAAAAACCTCAAAAAGGCAGTGCTGATGGTTGCGGGAGCTGCTGTACAAAAGTTTATGATGAAACTGTCGGAAGAGCAGGAGATTATCATGAACCTGGCAGATATGGTGATTGAGATATATGTGGCCGAGTCGGTATTGCTGCGTGTTGAAAAGAGCATTGAGTTATTGGGTGAAGAATCGAATGCATTGCAGAGAGATATCGCGGCGATCTACCTGAACCGGGCTGTTGAAAAAGTGACTATCGCAGGAAGATCCGCCATCACGAGCTTTGCCGAAAGTGATGAACTGAATGTGATGTTAATGGGATTGAAGCGGTTTACGAAAATAGAACCATCTAATCTCAAGAATGCACGCAGGCGGATTGCAGACGAGCTGATCTCCAAAAATGCTTATGTATTTTAAGTGGGCAGCCCATTAAGTCTGGGTTTAATCGATTAAAAAAAGCGCCTGAAATGAAGCCGGATCTGCACAAGGTCCGGCCTTTTTATAACCCGGGCTCAGGTTTTTTATTCTTCCTCAAATTGCGCAACTTTGGGAAACCAATTTCCGCGAATTTCTCGTTAAAAGATTGGTTACAGACGAACAAAAAGTAAAACACGTTGGATTCTCTTCAAGCTACTGAAAAGCCACCTTTCATGACTCTGCACACTGTGGATCTGCGTACGACAGGGCAATTTCCTGCGCTTTTACTGGATTATCTGGACCAAAAACCTTCTTTGGAGGCATTTTACAGCTCGTTTCCTGCACTCGAAAATTTTCAGGAAGTGATAGCGAAAAAGAGCAGCTTCGATGCAGCCAAGCGTAAAACGTTGGTGGACGTACTTGAAACGCAGTACAAGGGATTGCCGCATTATCCTGATTTCTCGCTGCTGCTTGACGAAAAGACTTTCACTGTAACAACAGGTCACCAGCTGAACATCTTCACTGGTCCGCTATACATTATTTACAAGATCATCACGGCAATCAAGCTTGCGCGTGCGCTCAAAGAGGCTTATCCGGAATATAACTTCGTGCCGGTTTACTGGATGGCGACGGAGGATCATGACTTTGAAGAAATCGCGTCTTTTCATTTGTTTGGACAAACACACAAATGGACTGGCGAACACAAAGGAGCCGTGGGTCGGCTGAACCCGAAAGAGCTGGAAGTAATCCTGAAACAGCTGCCGGACAAGCCACTCCTTTTTGCCAAAGCATACCTTGAAAACAACACGCTGGCGGATGCGGTCCGATGTTATATGCACGAATTATTCGGGCAATATGGCCTGATCAGTATCGATGCCGACCACGCAGATTTGAAACGCAGTTTTCTGCCGGTCGTAAAAGAGGAATTAACTACTTCCATTTGCGAGAAACTCGTTTCGCAAACTACTTCGGAGCTCAATGCACTAGGCTATCATACGCCGCTGAATGCGCGGGAAATCAACTTATTCTATTTGGATGACAACTTACGGGAACGTATTGTAAAGGAAGGTGAAACTTTCAAGGTGCTGAATACCGAATTGTCTTTTTCCGAAGAAGAGATACTTGCACTGGCTGAAAGCAGACCTGAGCTTTTCAGTCCGAACGTTATTTTGAGACCGCTTTACGAGGAAATCATTTTACCAAATCTTGCGTATATAGGCGGACCGTCAGAAGTGCCTTACTGGATGCAGCTGAAAGGTGTTTTCGATCATTTCAATGTACCCTTCCCTGCGTTGATGCCGAGGAACTTTGCATTGTATATCAATGGACATCAAAGCAAGAAGGCGCGTAAGCTGAAAATCAGCTATAAAGATCTTTTTCTGGATGAAGTGGCGCTGCGTAAAACTTTCATCGAAAGGAACAGCGAGCGCGTGCTGGACCTGAATGCTGAAAAAGAAGAATTTGATAAGGTTTTTGACGCTATTCTTTCAAAAGCAGTTGCGGTGGACCAAACGATGCTGGGTGCTGTAAAAGCGGAGCAAACGCGACTCCTGAATTCGTTAAAACAACTTGAGAAACGGATCGTCAGAGCGGAAGAGCGTAACCATGAATCGGAAATCGAGCAATTGCTGGGCCTCAAAAACAAACTGTTCCCGAACGGAATCGCCCAGGAACGGTATGATAATCTGTTGAGTTTTTACATTAATGATCCTGAATTTATCCAGAAGCTTTACAATGCTTTCAACCCGCTGGATTTCAGTTACAATGTCATTCTTGAAGAATAACAGGTTTATTCTTTCAGCCTCACATCGCCATAGCGCGAGTTGACCGTGATCTTGGTACCAGACCCGGTACCGATTTTCCCCTGATATTGCTTCAACGTATACGATTTATGGTCTTTCGCAGGCTGGACCGAAAAGTTAACATTGTTGGTGGGGTAGGTAAAATTACCATACGAGACAGTCACATTGAACTGGTTGGCTTCTGCCGGCAGAACAACCGAAGAGTAAGCGGCCTGGATATCCACATTCTGGGCCGAGTTGGTTAGCTCGTCAATTTTGAAGTTACCCGAGTAATTCAGCTTGATTTTTCCGGTACCGCGGATCGTGCCGATTTTGGCACCTGAGTAGTCGATATCTGCGTCCAGGTTGATCACATCACCGATATTCAGTTCGCCTGATTTATTGATCAGCAATATCTTTTTGGCCTGATCCAGGCTCAGCTTGGAGTACTCAAATTCAAGTTTGCCGCCATCCATTTTTCCGATTGTAGCACTGCCGTAGCGCACGTCAATGGTGTTATCCGTATTTTCCAGCTGATTAGCGACGAAGTTTCCGTACCTGGAATCGATCGTCAGCGGGGCGTAAAATGAAGGGATATCCGTGTCGCCAAATTCATTTTTCACGATCAATGCATTCTGTTTTGGCATGTGGACTGTGTAGTCGATGCGGATGTAATTTTTCCCACCGTTACGATTGTTCCATCCATTGTTGCCAAACTGGCTCCGGTCAATGCGGGTAACCAGGCTGATCTGGTTTTTCAGTCTTTTTTCCTCAATGTTTACTGCGCTCAGGTATTCGGAAGCCCGGCCGTCGGAAGCTGCATTGGCTGTTACAATGATTTCGACTTTGATCTCATCCTTTGCCCAGAGATTTACTTTAACCTGACCGAATTTGTTTTCAACCAGCAGCATATCACTACTTTTTACATCGAAGACCTTCGTGATATTCCTGCGCTTCTCGATGAGCCCGTTCTGGTCGGGGGTACCTGGTCCTGCCAGGAGCAGGTTAGGTAAAATCAGTGCTATATTAAATAACAGGAGCGCTGTTATTTCCTTTTTCGTTGTCATTTTTGACCTGATTAATGCGTTGCAAAATATCTAATTGTCGGTTGAGCAAATCAACCTGCCATTGGAGGTTCTGGACCATTGCTTCCAGCAGTGCCTCCTGATTGGGCGCATTTGCAAGGTTAGACCGCAAGGTCTTGTAACTTACTTCCAGGCTCTCCAGGTCAGAGGCAAAATCCTTGTACAATTCAGGATTGTCTTTGGCCAGTTTGATAATCTCCTCCCTTTTCTGATCTATTGCAACATTATACTGATTGAGTTCACGGGCATAAGTAGGTACTTTCAGTGCTACACGCGGATCGCGGGCAAGGCCGTATTCGTTATTGAGGTACACAAGGAACCCAACACCAAGAGCGAGGAAAACGCCGGCCGCAATGCGCCAGTCGAAGTAAGGATTGTTTAGCCTCCTAAGTTTTTTTTTGGATTTTTCCGGAACGAGGGGAATCTCGTTGTGAAGTTGACTTTCGATTTGGCTCCACAAAGAATCCTGCGGTAAGAAAGTATCAAATCCATCCCTGTTATCCCGCACAAACCGCTCCAATCGATCCTTTTTATCTGAAGAATTTTTCATAGATTCATTAACGTGTCATGGGTAGATAATTTTTTCAAATCTTTAATTTTTAAGTAAATACCTTGTTAAATATTGTTAATGCTACTTCACCAGCATTTCAGTCAGCTTTCTTTTTGCCCGCATATATTGCGTTCTGGAAGTCGTTTCGCTGATTCCCAGCACTTCGCCGATTTCCTCGTGATCATAACCTTCAAACAGGTAAAGACTTAATACCACGCGATAACCGTCAGGCAATTTTTGAACCATATTCCTGACCCGCTCCACTTCCAGCACAGTTTCGCTTTCGTCGAACCCGAAAGAATCCTCGCTCTCCTCCATTGTTTCCTGGTACTCCTCAATTTCCACCCATTTAACCTTCCTGCTCCGCATGTGGTTGATCGCCTTGTTGACCACGATCTGTTTCAGCCAGGCGCCGAATGTCGACTGCTGCCTGAACTGGTGCAGATTGGTAAATGCATCCACAAAAGCTTCCTGCAAAGCATCTTCTGCCTCCCCCATATGGTTCAGTATCCGCATACAGATGTTGAACATGGCTTTGGAGTACGATTTGTACAACTCGTACTGCGCTTTTCGCTCGCCGAGTTTACACCGTTCCACCAGTTCGACATGCCGGTCTGGGTATATTTGTGTTTTCAAGCAGAAGGTTTAATTATTGAACGTTCTGTAACAAAGACAGCAATGCACCGTGCATGTTGCACCGTACATTATAATTTTTTCAAAAAAACCAGATTTGAACAATGATAAACAGCAGATTGTTCTTCAGGAAGTTAAGTATAGTATCTTTGGCTGTTAGCTGCAATCTACCGAATTCGTAAATGAAAACGTTTAATATACCGGATTTTTACCGGAGCCGGATTATCACCCCGATCAAGGAATTCCGCCGTAAAAATGACAAGCTGAAACGCGATTATTCGCCGACTTTGCTTGATTTTGGCCCGGTACAGTTTCTGATCGCGCGCCATTTCGGGTTTTGTTATGGGGTGGAAAATGCGATTGATATTGCCTACAAAGCGATTGCTGAAAATCCTGGAAAAAGAATTTTCCTGCTCAGTGAAATGATCCATAATCCGGACGTAAACCGTGATTTGACAGACCGTGGCGTACAGTTTATTATGGATACCAAAGGAAACCAGCTGATTCCCTGGGAAGAACTTACTACCGAGGATATCGTGATTGTTCCCGCATTTGGTACTACGGTTGAAAACCAGCAGAAGCTGGCGCAGCTGGGCATTAACTCCTACGTTTACGATACTACCTGCCCGTTTGTAGAGAAAGTATGGAACCGCGCCGCGCAGATCGGGGAGAAGGATTATACGATTGTGGTGCACGGAAAACCCAAACACGAGGAAACCCGCGCCACGTTTTCGCATTCAAAGGAAAACGCGCCTACTGTGGTCGTGGAAAATATGGCGCAGGCGCAGCTTTTGGCAGAATATATGACGGGGGCCAGAGTTGCAGTGGGTTTTTACACCGACTTTGAAGGTCAATAT
>NZ_JBHYGF010000044.1:0-13395 GCF_051859145.1 Dyadobacter sp. | reverse complement strand
GGCAGGCAAGTAGATTATGTGTTAAAGGCTTTTTCCCCAGAGGAAATGATCGAATTACCTATATTCCTGGACAAGGCTGGCGACATGGTTACAACTTTTTGTACTTTGGGAATACAATCTGCAATGAACAATTATAACCAATGATTGTACATTTTTAAGAAAATATAATTATTTCAAGATGCTAGAATATTTGGTGTTTTTGAGATAATCCAAAATTTTATTAAATACAGCCTCTTGGAAAAAAGATAATGTTGCAAAAAGAAGTCCAAAATTGATATTTAATTCCCAATAAAATTTTGTTGCATTAAAATCAACAAGTTTGTAATTTCAAAATTAAACTTGATATTTGTATCACGGTTCGCGCAGGTTAAAATTGAATTAAACCATGATGCAAAACGGATTTGTTTTATATTTGTATAAATAAAACAAGAATTTGCCTTCCTCAGTCTCAGGCAGCTATAAAAGAGATGATACAGAGGAAACAGGTACGTTGTTAAAATCCTAGATTGATCTTTTTACCACAAATACAGTAAAAGTGATTAATCATTAAAAAAGGGAGTAGCATTAACAGCGACATTACTTTAGATATGCAGGCCGCCCGCAGGATCTTTTATTGACTGCAAACGGTTTAAGATATAAAAGAAAAGAAAAGGTTAAGGGTTTAGGAATAGTCAGTATAAAGCCATCTCAATGAGGTGGCTTTATCTTTTTACAGGCTCCGCCCAAATGTCTACCCGCCGGTTTGATCGCTTGTCTGTCTCCGACCTGTTCACCCGCTTCGGTTGTGCCGAGCCGTAACCGCTTCCCTCTATGCGGTCTGCTGGAATTCCCTTTCCGATTAAATGCGTTTTCACCGTTTCCACCCGCTTGTTGGATAGTTCAAGGTTCTTCTCAAAGTTTCCGGTATTATCTGTGTGGCCTTTCAACAGGATCTTTAAACCTGAATGCTTTTGAAAGTAGCCTGCAATGGAATCAAGGTCACTCAGTGACTGTCCGTCTATTTCTTCCGTTCCCTGGTTAAAATAAAGTGTAGTTAAAGGAGTAGTGTAAGTTTCCGGCGCCAGACTGATCAGCGACTTGATTTCCTCGTACCTGTTAGTGGTTTTTACCGCCACGCTTTTACTTTGGAAACCATCGGCCCGTGCCGAGATTTTGTAAGATTGATAAGGAGTCAGCTCGAAATTATAAACTCCCTCTACTGTCCTGGTCTGCGCCACGAGCGAATCATTATCCGATTTCCTCACCATTACCTCGGCATCGTTCACAGGTTTCAGGTTGCGCCCATCGTACACTTTTCCGGTTACAAGCGACATGTTTTTATTGCGGCCAGGCTTTTCTGCTACTTTTTCTTCCGGCTTCGGTTCGGGTTCTTCCTGTTTCGCAACTGGCTCTTTGAAGTTCTTGCTGATCGTCTGGTAGCTTCTTCTTACAAAAACCGGCGTCATTACGCGGTCATAAACGCGGATCAATGCAATCGAACCCGAGCTGGCTTCGTGGTTGGCAACCAGGTCATCCTGAAAGAAGTTAAGAACCTGGTCCTGGTCCAGCATTCCCTCACTTCCCGGATCTTTGAATTCCAGCTTCGACTGACCATTGATATACATCTTGATAGTCTTGGTATCGAAATCACGCGAGTACACATAATGCACATACTGATTGGCCCTTACCGGAGCTTTCTCACCAATCGCGAAATCATAGAAATTCAGTTTTCCATCATAAATGTAGCTTCCGTAATCGCTTTTGCGGTTTTTAAAATCAAGTACCCGTTTCCAGCTGTCGAGCTCCGTCATTTTGAAATAGATCTCAACAGTAAACGATTTGCTCAGAAATCCTTTCGCTTCCGTATTGTTAAACTGCAATCCGCTATTGTTCTCAAACTGATAGATCGTGCGGTTGAGGTAATCAGAGCCGGGAATTTTTTCTTTGATGTATTGGCCCGGCTGCCCAAGAACTTTCAATGCAGGCCCACCGCTTTCAATCGGATTGAGCCCGTTGTTAAAGTCGTACGTCCATTGACTTTGGGAAAATGCGGGCGTGTACCAGCTTGTCAGAAGAAATGCGAAAAGCAGTACACTTTTTCGAGTAATCATGCTCAAAAATATGAAAAGTGCCGGCGGAAGCCGAAATGCATCCTGTATTTTTGATCCATAATCCGTTTCGTGTGTGAAAAATATAGGTATTGGTTTTCTCTTTTCCATTTTGTGGTCCTCAGCCTCGGTTGCAACCAAATTCGGGGTACAATCTGCCCCTCCATTAGTATTAGCAAACGTTCGCTTCTTTATTGCAGGCATTTTGCTCCTTTCATTTTCTTATGCTTTTGGCAAAGGTTCAACCTACCGCCTGCCGAATAAAAAAGAATGGCAGCAATTGGCCGTCTTTGGTTTTTTGAATACAACGTTATATCTGGGACTCTACGTGTGCGCCATGAAATATACCGCTGCGGGCATAGGCAGCCTGGCAGTTTCCACCAATCCGTTGATTATCGTGTTACTATCGTCGTGGTGGCTTAAACGCAAGCCGCAGCGCGAAGAGTGGCTGGGGATTGTGCTGGGAATGGCGGGGATCGGCATTGCTACCTATCCTTTGCTGGCAAACAGCTTTACGACACTCGGAGGAATCACGTTGCTGCTCATCAGCATGGTAGCAGTTTCAGCTGCCAGCGTTTATTACGCCTCTGTCAATTGGGAGCTGCCTAACCTGCTGATCAATGGGTGGCAGGTATTTATTGGTGGGGTCTTGTTACTGCCCGCGACTTTCCTGCTCAGCGATCTGTCAGCGACAGTGTATGATCAGGTTTTCTGGGGCTCGGTATTGTGGTTGAGCCTGGCGGTATCAATCGTCGGGTTGATCTGCTGGTTCTACCTCTTACGCATTGATACCGTCAAGGCTTCATTATGGTTGTTTCTGTGTCCGCTATTCGGCTTCTTCTTCGCGTGGTGGCTGATGTCCGAACCAATATCCGGCTATACCATAGCCGGAACAATCCTTGTGATCGGCGGATTGTATGCGGGACAACGGACAAAACTTTCAGGAAAACGGGCTGCTTAATCAGCAATCAAAATTTCTCCTTTAAGGTACAGTTTCGCCTGGCCGCCGATATAAACGCGTTCCCCGTCCAGCTCGCATTTCAGGTAACCTCCTCTTTTGGATAGCTGTTTGGCGGTCATTTTGTTTTTTTCAAGCTTTTCAGCCCAGTAAGGAATCAGCGTGGTATGTGCCGAGCCGGTAACAGGATCTTCGTCAATGCCCGACTGGGGAGCAAAAAATCTGGACACAAAATCCACATCTTCTCCGGGCGCAGTCACGATAATGCCTCTTGCAGGGATCGTGGAAAGGATAATAATGTCAAAATCGAGGTTTCGTACAATATCCTCGGATTCTACCACGACCATATAATCTGTTTTTCCTTTATACACTTCCAGCAGCTGGGTCGTATTCAGACTTTCCGCAAGTGCCGGAGGTGGTACTGCCACGTGGTATTGATCTACCGGAAAATTAAGTGTCAGCCAGTCTTCTTTACAATCCACACGCAACTCGCCGCTCCTTGACTGGAACGATATCGTATACCCTTCGTAATTTTGAATATTAAAAATCACATAGGCCGTTGCCAATGTAGCATGCCCGCAAAGATCAACTTCAACCGAAGGCGTAAACCAGCGAATGTGAAAGCCGTTTTCGGTCGGAACGTAGAATGCAGTTTCAGCAAGATTGTTTTCTGCTGCTATATGAAGCATGGTTTCGTCCGGAAGCCATTGCTCCAATGGAACAACTGCGGCAGGATTACCTCCAAAAAGTTTATCTGTGAAAGCATCAATCTGATATATAGGAAGTTTCATTGGGGTTGGTCGTGTTAGTATTACAAGGTATTAAAAAAATATGCTATTGGAAGAAGGTCTCAGACTAAATTTTCAATATAATTTATTGGAATGATATAAATATTTTCCAGCTTCAAACGCGCCTATCTTTTCTTATTTTTCATTCTCAGATATACTCCGTTCGTCCAGCCGAAACCTTCCTGAACTTCATATTCGCCGCCGCCTGCAATTAAATTGGTGTTGGACACATTGTATTTTTCAAGCATTTTTCCTGAATGCTTAAACTCCTTTTCAATCAGGCCCAGCCACTCGGCAGACAGTTCATTGGCAGTCCGGTGGAAGTTGTAATTCCTTAAACCTTTATAGGCAATCCACTGCAATGGAGCCCAGCCATTTGGCGCATCCCACTGCTGTCCGGAATTCAATGTGGTAGTCAGCAACCCGCCCGATTTCAGAAAGTTAAGCCTGATGTAAGCTCTTACATAATGGGAATGCTGCTTGGGCGCGAGTTTGAAAAACAACGGAAATGTCCCGGCCAGCGTCAGCGCCTTTGTGAAACTTTGATTTTTAAAATCATAATCCATATAAAAGTTCTTTTCCGTATCCCATGAATACAGCTGGATCGCCAACTTACGGTCTATAGCCTTTCCGGTGTAAACCTGGTGCAACATCAGATTGCCGCTCAGCAAATAAGCTTCGGCAAGTGTTTGTTCCAGGTAATACATCAGACAGTTGAGGTCAACCGGTATAATGTCCGTCGTATGAATGGTAGAAAAGTCATTTTCATTTGAAAACCACCTGCTGCTAAAATCCCAACCTGATTCGGCTGCGGCCCGTATGTGGCGATAAATCTCTTCGGGTGCGGTCCCGTGATTTTCTTTTGCATGCGCCGCCAGTTCCACATCTTCGCGGTAAGATTCCGGCCGCGGTGCGGCTTTGTCGTCCCAATACCTGTTCAGCTTCATTCCGTTGGGAAGGTATACCAGCCGGCGGTAAGCTGTAAATGGTTCTCCGGTGCTGCTGCCCGAGTCCATCCAGTAATCATATTCTTTCTGCATTTGAGGCAGGTACCGCTTCAACACTTTCTTGCCTTCCATTTCACTGAAAAGTCTGACCATCAATGAAAAGAATGGCGGTTGGGATCTGGATAAATAATAGGTCCGGTTGGCTGTGGGAATGTAGCCGAAGCTATCAATGAGGTATGCGAAATTATCTATCATACTTTGAACCAGATCAGTTCGCCCGGCCTCTTTCAAGCCCAACAATGTGAAATAGCTGTCCCAATAATAGATTTCCCTGAACCTTCCGCCCGGAACCACATAGGAGTAGGGCAGGGGGATCAGCGAGCCACCGCGTTCCTGACTCTCCGGTTGCCGCGTCAGCACGGGCCACAGTCTCTTGATATGTTCCGAAACAGAGGCAGTTTTATCAGCCTGAAAAGTAGATGCAATGTGCGCAGGCAGGCGAAAATATTTTTCCACAAACGCTGCCATATCGAAATCGCCAGCGATTTTCTCCCGGTGGTACCGCTCGATAATCAAAACCGGATCTTCAAGCGGGATCGCATCTGCGAAGGTTTTTGAGTCCGGGAAAATGTGACTATTCTGTACGTCTTTGAAGAGGGTACCATAAAGATCCTCCGGTGAAACATGGGACTGTCCGTAAGTAAAAGCAGGTGCAATAAAACCGTACAAAACAAGCTGATTTTTGAGGGTTAATACAATAACACTGGCCCAATAACATCATTTTTGAGCTCCAATGCACTTCTATTTGCTATAAAAATTCAACGAGCTGACCTGTTCTTTTGTTCCTTTCAGTCTCTAAAACCCACCTGGCGCCGTCAATAGAATTTGGGAGTTTGTTTGCATTTTCCCGCCTCCCGGCTTAATATTGTACCATCAAGTCAATTGCTCCACCAAAGCGGTTGATTTATAAAGAAGAGGCGAGAGAATGGGCTCAATGAACCTCTGGCAACCTGCTACCAATGTGGAGAAAGGTGCTAATTCCCACCTAATTTATTAGGAGATATAAAATCAATTCGCGTGTTCTTACAGTTAGAAATTTCCGTAAGCCGAATGGCTTTATTCTCGCACCTGCAACTGAAAGGTATTTTTCAGATGTATTAGTCACCATGTTTTTGTCAAAAACGTGACCTTACTATTTTGTACTTAACTGTGCTTGCGCACCTATGCAGTCGGAACAAAAAATATTCAAACATCCCTATCCTTATTCCCTGGAAATGGGCGGCGAGCTGGCCGGTTTTGAGCTATCATACACTACCTACGGAACAATCAACCCGGAACAGAACAACATTATCTGGATCTGCCACGCACTTACCGGCAGCTCCAATGCAGCCGAATGGTGGGATGGGCTGGTGGGCGAGGACAAATATTTTAATCCCTCCCAAGATTTTATAGTTTGTGTAAATGTGCTGGGCTCGGCTTACGGTTCTACCGGGCCTCTTTCTATTAATCCCAAAACACAGAAACCTTACTTTCGCGATTTTCCTGTGATCACCGTTCGCGACGTAGTTGGTGCAATGGACCTGTTAAGGCAGGAGTTAGGAATCAGGAAAATCAAGATCTGCATTGGCGGGTCGCTGGGTGGGCAGCAGGCACTTGAATGGGCGGTTGAGGTACCCGATTTGTTTGAAGAGCTGGTACTGATTGCTTCCAATGCATTGCACTCGCCATGGGGAATTGCTTTTAACGAATCCCAGAGAATGGCGATCCAGGCGGATCCTACCTTTAAAGACGATAACCCGGAAGCTGGCGCGATGGGAATGCGGGCTGCACGCTCCATTGCATTACTTTCTTACCGGAATTACGATACTTACAACTTTACACAGGCAAGAGATAATCCCGACCAGATCGACGATTTCCGGGCTTCTTCCTATCAGCAGTACCAGGGTGATAAGTTTGTGAAGCGCTTCAATGCATATTCTTATTGGGTTTTGTCCAAAATCATGGACTCGCATAACGTGGGACGGAACCGGGGCGGGATTGTGCATGCGCTGGGTTTGGTGAAAGCCAAAACGCTGGTGCTGGGGATTAAGTCGGATCTGTTGTTCCCACTTTCAGAGCAGCAGTTTTTGGCACGCCACATTCCGGATGCAGTTTTTCAGGAGATAGATTCCCTTTATGGTCACGATGGTTTCCTGATCGAGTACAAGCAGCTTACGCAGGTGATCAGGGCGTGGCAAGAAACGAATGGACAGTTGGAAATGGCTAAGATCTAGCCATTTCCAGGTCACATTGTATTATTTAGAAATGCTGAGGAGCAATTCAGGTTCGTTGGTCGTAATGTAATCCACGTCTTTTTCCAGGAACCACTTCAATGCAGATTCGTCGTTCACAGTCCATACATTCGTAGTCAGCTTCTTAGCCTTCATCGCAGGAATGTAATCCTCGTTTTTCTTATAAACGTTGTAATGGTAGTCGATCCCGTCCAGACCTGCTGCTGCGATTTCGTCCGGCGTTTTGTCCCCGTTCAAGTATTCCACATGCGCTTTTGGTGCGAGTTCCTTCACTTTTTTACATACATCAAAATCAAATGCGATGTAGTCAGTGATCTTCTCGACTTTCAGCTTTTTCACCATTTCCACGCATTTGGCAGCCAATGCAAGTGATCGTTCCTTGCCCATTGAAGAGCTCTTGATTTCCAGGATCAATCTCGTCTTCTTCTGCTTCGCGCCGGCTTTCAGGTAAGCTTCCAGAGTAGGCAGCGATTCGCCATTTTCCAGCTTGATCTGCGATAGCTCGCTCGCATTGGTTTTTTCGATGTGGGTACCTTTAATGGTGTGATCGTGCAGTACGAAAAGCACGGAGTCCGCTGACATATGTACATCAAATTCGCTCCCGTAACAGCCGAGCTTGATCGCATGCTCCAATGCGCCTATCGAGTTTTCTGTCGCGCCGGTATGCTTCCACGCGCCGCGGTGAGCGATCACCTTGTTTTTGTTTTGTGACATTCCTTCGAATGCAGTCAAGCTCAAAAAACCTGCTGCAAGCATAGCAAATACTTTCTTCATTTTGTAAAAAATTAAACTGAACTAACTGGAAATACAAGTAAACCTGAACCAGGTACTACTGCTAAGAATTGCGAAAATTACGGTTTGTAAGTCTCAGCTGTATTAGGCAAATGTTAAGATTGCATTTGGGCATCCGTATGTTTCTCAACCGTTATCACTACCATTTTGGAAGTAGGTGTGTTGCTTTTCTCCGCCACACTGCCAATCGGTACCAGTACATTGGTCTCAGGAAAATAGGTGGCTGTACAGCCTTCCGGGATCGGGTATTCTACTACAACAAACTTCCTTGCAACCCTTTCCACACCGTCAAACCGGTTGTGCAGGTCTACCAGACTGCCGTTTTCCAAATGGCGCGCTGAGATATCCCGGCTGTTCATCAGAACAACCCGCCGTTCATTGAAGATACCCCGGTACCGATCGTTCAGTCCGTATACTGTTGTGTTAAACTGGTCGTGGCTGCGGATCGTCATCATCATCAGCTCACCCTCTTCCAGTTTGGTTTCAATTACCGGAGCGACATTGAATCGTGCCTTTTGTGAGTCTGTATCAAATTTTCCTTCACGGTTGCAGTTTGGAAGGTAAAATCCGCCGGGCTGGCGCACGCGCTCGTTGTAATCTTCAAAACCGGGTATGGTACGTTCAATATCCGCGCGGATCACGTCATAATCTGCAATGTAACGGTCCCAGTTGATCTGGCTCTTTTTCCCCAAAGTAGCCTTGGCCAGACGGACTATTATCTCCGGCTCGCTGAGCAGCATATCGGATATAGGTGGCAAAATGCCCTTTGACATCTGAACCACACCCATTGAATTTTCACACGAAATAAACCGGCTTTCGCCATCACGCACATCCTCGTCGCTTCTTCCGAGACAAGGCAGGATCAGTGCTTCTTCACCGTGAACGAGGTGGCTTCTGTTTAGTTTGGTTGAAACGTGGACTGTTAATTTGCAATTACTTAATGCCTGGGCAGTATACTGCGTGTCCGGCGTAGCCGAAAGAAAGTTGCCGCCCATTGCAAAAAATACTTTGGCGCGACCTTCGTGCATTGCTTTTATTGATTCAACTACGTCAAAACCGTGTTTCCGGGGTGGACTGAAACGGAAGTTACGTTCAATTGCATTCAGCAGGCTTTCGGATGGTTTTTCAAAAATCCCGACAGTCCGGTCACCCTGCACATTGCTATGTCCGCGCACGGGACAGGTACCAGCGCCGGGTTTGCCGATACTCCCTTTCAACAGGAGCAGATTAACTACTTCTTTAATAGTATCTACCGCATTTTTGTGCTGCGTTAAACCCATTGCCCAGCAAATGATGATCTTGCTTTTTGAAGCAAGCAATCGGGCTGTTTCTTCAATCTGCGCCAGCTCAATCCCACATATTCTTGCCAGCTCCTGCACGTTGAGCGTGTCCAGATGAGCGGTGAATTGCTCGTAGCCTTCGGTATTTTCACGAATAAAATCCTGGTCGAACACACTGCCCGGATTTCTCCTTTCTTCTTTCCATAGCATAAACTCAATGGCTTGCAGCAAGGCAAGGTCGCCATTGATTTTGATATGGAGGAAAAGGTCAGTGAGTGTGGGATTGATGCCCAAAACGCCGGTTACCTTCTGCGGGTTATTGAAACCCATCAAGCCGGTTTCAGGTAATGGGTTAATTGAAACAATTTTGGCGCCGTTTGCTTTTGCTTTTTGCAGCGCGGTCATCATACGGGGATGGTTTGTGCCCGGATTTTGGCCCAAAATCATGATTACTTCTGCCTGGTGCAGATCGTCCAGCTTTACGGATCCTTTTCCGATACCCAGCGATTCAGTCAGTGCGACACCGCTGCTTTCGTGGCACATATTGCTGCAATCGGGCAAGTTGTTCGTGCCATATTCACGTACGAAAAGCTGGTATAGAAATGCAGCCTCATTGCTGGTACGACCGGAAGTATAGAAGATCGCTTCGTCCGGCGAGGCAAGTCGATTCAGTTCCATTCCGATCTTCGTGAAAGCTGCATTCCAGGTAATAGGCTGGTAATGCGTGCCTCCGGCGGGTAAATGCATTGGCTGGGCAATGCGGCCTTTGCTGCCTATTTCGTGATCAGAAAGCTTTCCAAGTTCAGCAACAGAATGTTGGGTAAAGAATTCGGGAGTCAGTTTTTTAAGCGTTGCTTCTTCCGCCACAGCTCTTGCTCCATTCTCGCAGTACTCGGCGATTCCCGAACGTTCATCATCAGGATCGGGCCAGGCGCAACTTGGACAATCAAAACCGCCTTTTTTATTGAGGCTAAAAAGTGCCTTCATACCGCGGTTCACGCCCGCTTCCTGTACTGTTTTTTCAAAACTGGAAACCACAGCAGGAACGCCGGCGGCAACTTTCATGATAGGACCTTTTTTCAGGCCGGTGAGTTGGTCCGGGTTTTCAGAGCCGGGAATGATTATGGGCTGGTCTTCCATGGTCAGCAGGTTTGATTTGGATTTTCGTAGTTGTCCGACTGATCTTCTGCATCATTATCGAGACATTTAAAATCCTTTTCTACAAGGATATACAATGAATCGCCTCCATTCAAAGGCATGTGAGAATCTGTTCCGACCACATTGTTGTCAGCCCACGTTTTGGCGAAGCTTTCGGGTATATAAATGGTGATCTGCTGGTTTTCAAAGGAGGCGGAAAGTGAATCCGTGTCAGGCAGGCTTTTCAATGCATAAGTCAGCTGACCTTGCGGGAAAGTTGTTTTTTCTTCCAGGTAACCCTCGGCTGCCAGTTGCGCCACATCGCTTTTTGACAGTCGGTACCTTACTTTATTTTGTTGGATTCGAATTTTCATAGACCTGAAATCCGGTGGAAACCGGTGTAAACATTAAACCTATCTTTTTTTAAAAAACCTGCGAGTGTGATATTGTTATCCTCAGCCAGCTGCACTGCCAGGCTGGAAGGCGCACCAATGGAAACAACCATTTCTATCCCAGCCATCAATGCTTTTTGGATTAACTCAAAACTAGCTCTTCCGCTAAGCAAGAGTATGTTACCTGCGAGCGGGAGCTGGTTGGACAAAAATGCAGCGCCAATCAGCTTGTCCAATGCATTATGCCGGCCCACATCTTCGCGCAGATGCAGCAGGTTTCCGTTTTGATCAAAAAGAGCTGCTGCGTGCAATCCTCCTGTCTCTTCAAAAACGCGCTGACTACCCGAGATCTTGCCGGCAAGTCCGAATAGTTCCTCGTGCGTTACGACCATTGTATTTTCCAAAACATATCGGGAGACCGTTTTGACAGCCTCGATACTCCCTTTTCCGCAAACACCGCAGCTTGATGTTGTATAGAAATTCCGCTCCGCATTGTGCAGGTTTGGTTCGCAGGAATCAGCCAGCGTTACCAAGACCAGATTTTCTTCAAAAACCGAATTCTCTACCTTTTTGATCTGCCTGAGATCATGGATAATGCCTTCTGTAAAAAGAAAACCTGCCGCCAGTTCGTGATCATTTCCGGGTGTGCGCATCGTAACCGAGATATTTTGCCAGGTAGCATTCCCATTCTGCCGGAATGCAACCCGGATTTCGAGCGGTTCTTCTACCGCGAGGAAATCATCATTAATCTCTATCCCAGCACTGGTCACCCGCCTGATTTGCCGGCGCATTACAGCAGCAGGTTGTGTTTTAACCATTGTGAATGCGGTTTATAAAAACTTGCATCTCTTCAAAATCTTCCATAGTATCTACACTCTTCATCGCATTTTCGGATTTGGGGAAGAACTTTCGCGCATTGACTTTCCGCAGCAGCGATTGAAGTGAGAGATCCTTGTTCTGATAATGATTATCCAAAATCTCACCCATTTCGCACGAATACCACGCAAGCAGCGGCTCAAACTTTCCATCCCCATTATAGAACGCAGCGGCCCTATCCTCTTTCCCGATTGAGGTTAAAAAAGAAGAAATATCCTCCATTGAAAGCAATGGATAGTCGCAGCCTATGAATAGGAAATCCTTTCCCGGAAATGTCTTGAATGCAGTTAATAATGCAGCAATGGGGCCACTATTCGCATATTCGGGTAAGTCGGGCAGTTTTTCATATTGTGTTTCCAGATGCGCCATTTGCCGGGTATTGCAAGATAGTACAACCTTTCCGCAGCAATCTTCCAAAAGATCACCCACGTGCTCGTATTGGGGTTTATGGTGGTAAGTGAGCATGCTTTTATCTTTTCCCATTCGTGAACTTTCACCCCCGCAAACCACAATTCCGATCAGATCTGTGCGATTCATTTCCTTTAAATCTGTCTTGTTTTGCCAAAAACGTCGCTTGATACAATCAATTAATTATGCGTAACTTCCTTTTATGGAAAAGGGTGATGTTAAAATATTAAAGAAGAAGCCGATCTACCCGGTGAGTCCTGAACTACGGAAGTACCTGCGTTTCTATCAGCGCGATGCCCGTCTTCCGGTAAGTTACCATGATTTGCTCAATTTTTATGAATCCTTTCCGGTAATGGACAAGAACGGGAAGGATACTTTATGGGAAAGTCCGCTGTACCCGCCGCATGAAATTGACCGGCTGCACAGTGGCCTCAAAAAAGCATATGCAATGCTCAAAGCGTCGGGTAACCTGCGGATCGTGGAGCACAAGTACATCGACCGCATTGACTATTGTAAATTTGGAAATTCCAATCCGTTCAGGATCAAGATTGTGAACAGGCTCAATGATATTTACGATTATTTCTACGTCAAAAAAGCCGACGCGTCGCGGATTTATGGTTTGGAGCTGGAAGAAATATTCTCGCCCAATCAGGTTAACTACCTCGTAGACGGCGATTCGCTGGTGGAAGAGCATATTGCCGGAATACCTGGTGATGAATTTGCCAAAACCCGCCTGCGGCATACCGATTATAATCCGATCCGCATTGCCAAAGAGTTTGTGAAGTTCAATGAACGCTGCATGATTACACTGCTAGGCGATATGCGCTCGTACAATTTCGTCATGCAAATCACGCCGGACTTCGACGATTTTCAGTTCCGTTTGCGCGCGATCGACTTTGATCAGCAGTTTTACGAAGGCAATCTGAAAGTGTATATGCCGCAATTTTTTAAGGAAAACCTACCTTACGTAGAGCTAGCCATGGAGTACCTGACGGATAAAACGGTACTGCAATACCAGCAGGAAGAGCAATCTTCCATTATGTACCAGGCGCGGAGCGAGCGTCACCGGTTGCGGGAGTTGCGGGATGTTTCAATCAAAGATAAAATCTCAACTGCCGATAATATTCATCAGCTGAGAGACGGACTTTTCATGCATTTTAAAGACGCACATTACCGGCATTGTGAAAGCATGACGGAGATTATTGAGCTGAATATCAAGAACATTATCAGGCAGGTTATCTCGTAAAAGTCTAAATGTGACCGGTCAGCAGCCTGCCGCTCTAAACAATTCACTACCTTTGCGGAACCGTTGCACAGCATTAGTCTGTTCAGCGGTTTCATATTTATATCAACAATCGGAAGGCATTCAACCTTCGGCAGATTACTACCATGAGCAAACACGGCAGAATTCTTGTCGCCATGAGTGGCGGCATCGACAG
>NZ_JBHYGF010000043.1:0-13525 GCF_051859145.1 Dyadobacter sp. | reverse complement strand
CTAAGAAGCTTTACGGTAAATAAAGAGTTGACGATCAACAAAATAGAGCTGGATTCAATGCGAACCCAGCTCTTTTTTGTTGGTAAGTGGTTGAAATTACTTTGCTCCCGGAGGGCAGTTCTTTTTCAAATAATCGGTGAACAGGCTTCTCAAATGCGCCGATGTTCCTGCACCTTCGCTGATGCTGTGAGAGCGGTTTGGATAAGGCATGAATTGAAATACCTTATTGGCCTTGATCAATTCATTCACAAGCATTTCTGCATTCTGGTAATGGACGTTATCGTCGCCGGTACCGTGAATATAAAGCAGGTTGCCTTGCAGGTTTTTGGCATACGTAATCGGCGACCCTTTTACAAAATCCTCCCGGTTTTCCTGGGGAAGCCCCATATAACGTTCCTGGTAGATGTTATCATAAGTAAGCTGGTTGCCCACTGCTGCCACCGAAATGCCCGTTTTGAAATGCTGCGGATATTGGAAAAGCAGGTTTAGAGTAGAAGAACCTCCACCGCTCCAACCGTGAACAGCTACGCGCGAAGTATCAATAAATGCATATTTCTTGAACATCGCAACGGCCGCTCCGTCCATATCTTTGATGTTAATGCGACCAATGTTCTTGTAAATCGCCTTTCTCCATTTTGCACCTTTTGGCGAGGGAGTACCACGATTATCTACCGACGCGTAAATGTATCCGTCATCGGCCATGCTGCCATTATAAAGCCGGTTGCGGCCAGTTCCATAAGTGTCTTTTACCGTGCTTCCCGCAGGCTCTCCATATACTGTAAAAACAATCGGGTACTTCTTTGAAGCGTCAAAATTCGTTGGTTTTACCAGCCAGCCGTCGATTTCCACACCTTCATCAGTAGTTACCTTGAAAAATTCAATATCCAGTTTCGCAGCATTGATTTTGCTGGCCGATTGTGCAATGGAGTTGGCAGGATCAATGGAAGTATGTTTTGGCAGAGAAATCCATTCTGTCAGCGGCGATTTTTTTGCATTAGAAAAACGGTGCATTGCAAATTTGGCAAGCGGCGAAATCTCGTAAACGTGCGATCCCTGCTGATCAGCGGGCGTAATCCTTACCGGCTTTCCTTTTCCGTCGAGTGTTGTTTTATACAGATAGCTTTGCGTTGCATTGTCGGGAGAAGCAATGAAGTAATATGCATTGTTTTTCTCGTCGATGCGCACCGGATTGATCATATCAAAGTTTCCGACTGTGATCAAAGTTTCCTTTTTACCGTCGCGGCTCACGCGGTAGGTGTGGCGCCAGCCGTCTTTTTCACTTACCCACAAAAACTCTTTACCGCCATTTAGCCAATCCCACCCCATCGGGTCATTTTCCCATCGGCTTTTGATATCAATCCAGGCTTCGTCTTTTTCGGTGTAAAATGGTTTTGCAGAACCGTCAGTTGTATTAATGTAAAACAAAGTACTTTCATTTTGCTTGCGGTTAAGCTGCTGTATCACAAGCTCATTTGGCATTCCCGACCATTCCATTCTTGGAACATAGGTATTTTGTGGATCGCCCGGAATGTTCATCCATTTGGTTTGCGCACCTGCAATATCTACTACACCGATTTTATATGGAGAAGGAGTTTCGCCCACTTTCGGGTATTCAACAGGTACATTAAATGCGTAGATGGAATCCGTGGTATTGATCATTAAAAAGTTGCGGATCTTGGTTGCATCCAGCTGCCAGTAAGCAATGGATTTGCTGTCGTCGCTCCACCGGAACCCGTCACGGCAGTCAAACTCTTCTTCATAAGCCCAGTCGAAAGTACCATTGATCACGCGGTCGGTTCCATCTTTGGTCAGCTGCTTCACTTCGCCACTTTGCAGATTCTCGGCATATACATTGTGCTTGCTTACATAACCCACGTATTTTCCGTCAGGTGAAAACTTCCCGAACATCAATGAAGATTCAGGCAAGCCTTTGCCGAGCTGTTTCAAAGTTTTGGCAGTCATATCATAAACCCAGTAATCGCCGCGGGTATCGTATCTCCAAACTCTTTTTGAGTTGGTATATATCAAAACCTTATCGCCCGCCTTGCTCATTGTGTAGCTTCTGATCGTCAGCGGATTGCCGCCGGCGGGAGTTAGCTGCGCTTTTGAAACAATGACCTGGGGTGTATTGGAAGGCAGTGCCACTTCCACAATTTCATTCTCGCTTACATCGCGGTAACCGCTTCCGTCGGGCAGCCACTGAAAATTATCCGGGATTTGAGCAGATAGTTGGAGAGAGATTATGGCAAAAGCCAGAATCCTGATGAGGTGCTTCATGTTAGGATGAAAAATTGGTAAGACAACTATTGTAATGCAATGTTAACATTTTCTTTACTCTTTTCCTTCTGCACCTTCATTGCCCTGCTTCTTGCTCTTCCGCTGCTTTTTCAGGGCTTCGCTGAGCAGGTATTCGATCTGGCCGTTCAAACTACGGAAATCCTGCTGTGCCCAAACTTCGAGTTCTTTGAGCATATCAGGATTGATCCGTAAAACAAATGCCTTTTTTTCTGACATATCAGGGGTACAAGGTGCCAGCGTTCAAAATAGGCGTCGCTGCCTTTTCACCGCATAATACTACCAATAAATTACTTACCATCGCCGCTTTGCGCTCTTCGTCAAGTTCCACGATCTGCTTTTCGGAGAGCATTGCCAGCGCCATATCCACCATTCCCACTGCGCCATTCACGATTTGTCTTCTTGCAGCTACTACTGCCGAGGCTTGCTGCCTTTGGAGCATTGCACCTGCAATTTCGGGCGCGTAGGCCAGGTGACTGATCCGCGCTTCAAGCACCTCGATGCCCGCCCGGCTCAGCCGCTCGGTTAGCTCGCCTTCCAGCATTTCGTTGATTTTACCGCTACCGTCGCGGAGGGTAACTTCCTGTGCTGCCAGGTCATCGTCTTCCATACTGTCGTAAGCGTAAATGCCCGCCAAGTGGCGCACGGCTGCCTCGGATTGTATTTCTACATATTTTACATAATCATCCACCTCAAAGCAGGCTTTCACCGTATCGCCTACGCGCCACACCACCACAGCCGCGATTTCAATGGGGTTACCCAGCTTATCGTTTACTTTCAGCTTTTGTCCATTCAGGTTGCGCGCGCGCAGACTGATCTTCTTTTTCTTGTACAGCGGATTAACCCAGCTCAGTCCGTTCCGCTTGATGGTTCCCTGGTAATCTCCGAAAAATGTGGCCACAACCGCTTCATTCGGGTTAATTACCGTTAATCCGAGGACTTGAAAGAAGCCCGGAATAAACAAAATTACGCCAGGCAGCGAATTGTTCATTCCGGCCGAAAGGCCACCGCCGGCAAACATTAGCAACAAGCCGAGCCCGAGCATGGTAGCCCCTGATTCAGCACCTAGTTCTTTTTCATTCATAGCCTTGAAGTTGATATTAAATTGATATCACAATATTATCAATTTCGCGGTAGATGCCTTACAATTCAGTACAAAAAAAATCCCAAAACACTTGAATGGTTTTGGGATCGGATAAGTGGTTTTGGATGTAAGTATTACTCCATCTGGAAATTGATCGGCACGTTATAACGAACACGCACCGGCTTGCCACGCATTTCGCCCGGCTCCCAGTGCCCGTTCATCAATTTCACGACACGCAGCGCCTCTTTGTCTAATCCGAATCCGGCGCTCTTTTCGACCTTGTACTCACACAGGCTTCCATCTTCACACACCACAAATGAAAGCTGAACTCGCCCGGTAGCCCCGCGACGGGACGCCTCGGTAGGATATTTGATATTCGTTCCAAGGAACCTGTAAAATGCATTAAGACCACCTTTGAACTCAGGCTGAACCTGTGGCTCGGTGTACTCGCTTTTTATGCCATCGTGGTAGGCTATTCCTTTTTGTAATGCACCTTTTTCGTAAATTTCCTCATAGTGCAGCGTACTGTCAGCCCACTTACCCGTCCATTTGCCCACTTTGCTGCCCGCTTTAATGCGGCCATTTTCAGTGAGCCACTGTCCATTGTAGGTTTTTTCAGTTGCTTCCCAAATACCCTCACCATCTTTGGTAAGCTGCGTTCCATCTTTTTTCCAGGCATTGAGGTAGTAGGTTTGCGGAATTTCAGTGGGCTTGGCGCTCATCATTTCTGTGATGGATTTGATCTGCCCGTTTTCATACCATTTTACTTCCGTTTTTACGCTGTCGGTATAAAGTTGCATTTCGCGCACCATTCCATTCAGATCATACAATTTGTGCAGGTAAGCTTTGTTGTTGGCTCCATACTCCGTGTATTCGAGCAAGGTTCCATTCATCTGAAATGTACCTTCCGCAGCGTGGCTGGCCATATTCTGGTCTCTTGCAGTAATCGAATATACTTGTATGGAATCTGTGTTTGCAGGCAAATAATCAGATTTAAACCAGCCATTGTTCCTGGCGAATGCAGCTGTTCCCATTTGCTTCCATTTATTCCCCTGCCGGCTTTCGTACACAACATCCCGGGCCACAAACCCAGTCTCGTCCACCGGCAGGATTTTCCTGTACTCGGCCTTTTTCGGGTCGGAGGAAGGGGCATATTTCGCGTCATAGTACTCCACTATTTCTTTGGTAGTACTGTCAAAATTCGCTTGTGGTGCTATTTTGAAGGTTACCGGATATGAGATGGACTGCCTTACCGCTTCACCTTTTACGGTAGCTGGCTTCCATGCCTGGTAAAGTTTAAAGACGCGCATTGCTTCCTGATCGCAAAGCGGATCAATCCCGCGCGCTACTTCCACATTGCTTACACTTCCGTCCGTTTCCACCACCGCTCTTACATACACCCGCCCATTGATTCCTTTTACCGCACTTTTGAATGGGACTTGCAGGTTGGTGTTGATAAACTGGATCATCAGCGGGTTTCCGCCGGCCGGTTCCGCTGCTTTTTCCACTTCGTGCGGCAGGTGGATTTTTTGTGCAAATGCATTGAATGAACAGGCAAGAAGAAGGGTAAAAAGTGCTCTCATAGCTTTGTTTGTTGATTTTCCAAAATATAAATATCTAAGCTTTTTTCTTAATTAACCAATGGTGACGGGCAGAAATTGTATAACCTTATTTGTAGAAATAGTTTTTGATATAAAACTTAACTCACTGATAAACTGCCAGTAACATCCAGGTAACATAAAATGAGAAAATTTGTATCATGGGAGATACAACTCACTTTCGCACAATCATCATTTCTGACCTGCATTTAGGCGCCGGAGGTTCCAAGGCAGAGGAGGTGACCAACTTTTTGAAGAGCTATACCTGCAAAAAGTTAATTCTGAACGGAGATATCATTGATGCGTGGCAGCTCAAAAAATATGGTGTATGGAAGCGAAAGCACACGATGTTCTTCAAAAGGGTGCTTAAAATGATTGAGGAGCACAAAACAAAGGTGATTTATATCCGGGGTAACCACGACGATTTCCTCGACCAGATCATTCCGCTCCGGCTGGGAAAGCATTTCCAGATCAGAAAAGATTACATTCTCAACTCTGGTACGCAGCGTTTTTACGTAACCCACGGCGATGTTTTTGACTCCATTACCACGCATTTGAAATGGCTGGCTTACCTGGGCGACATCGGTTATACCTTTTTGCTTTGGGTAAACAAATTCTATAACAGATACCGTGAATGGAGGGGCTTGTCCTACTATTCACTGTCCCAAAGGATCAAACAATCCGTAAAAATGGCGGTTAACTACATGACCGACTTCGAGGAAAAACTGACAGAGCTGGCACGCTCCCGCAGCTGCGACGGTGTAATCTGCGGCCACATTCATCATCCCGCGATCCGCGAAATTGACGGAATTATGTACATGAATTCAGGTGACTGGGTAGAAACGCTGAGCGCACTTGTGGAGGATTTCGATGGGAACTGGAGCCTGCTTTACTATGATCAGCAGGATATAGTTCAAAAGCCGGTGAAGACGAAGGCCAAGGTTATTACTGAAAACTTCAAGGTTTCTGAAAAACAGGTTGCATTTACAGGCTTGCCAGCAAGCCCTAACCAACGCTTTTTTTGATATGAAGATCCTGTTTATGGTACAGGGCGAAGGCAGGGGGCATCTTACCCAGGCTATTTCGCTTGGACAAATACTAAGATCAGCCGGTCACGAGATCGTGGGTGCGCTGGTTGGAACTTCTCCCGGCCGGCAAATACCGGCCTTTTTTAATGGAGCTATACAAGCGCGCGTACTGCATTTTGACGCGCCTAACATCATTTACAAAGCGGAGGGCGGAGGAATGAACCTGCAACGGACTTTATACACGCATTTGGCAAATATTCCCAAGTACCTGAAAAGTCTGCAAAAAATACATCAGTCTGTCCGGGAAATTCAGCCGGACCTGATCGTCAGTTTTTACGATACTTACGGCGGGTTGTATAACCTGATATACAGATCCGAAATACCGATGGTTTGTATTGCGCATCAGTATTTGCTCCTGCATCCCCGTTTTGTTTTTCCTGAAAAAAGTAAGCTTAACCGGTTTTTGATCAATCTTAATTCAAAATTAACTTCCTGGTTTGCTACAAAGCGGCTTGCATTGTCGTTCAGGGAAATACCGTCGCGGCCGGATCTTAAAATCACAGTTACGCCGCCGCTTCTGAGAAGGGAGATTGGCCGGTTAATTCCTAAAAAAGGCGACTATTTTCTGGTGTATATGACGCACCACAGCCTGAGCAGACAAATTATAGCTTGGCACCAGGAACATCCCGAAATCAGGCTGCATTGTTTTTGGGACAATCCGAACGTTTCTGATGAATTTGATTATGATGAAACACTTACGTTTCACCGGATCAATAGCGAAAAATACCTGGATATGCTCGCAGGTTGCCAGGCGCTGGTTACCACTGCCGGTTTTGAGTCAGTTTGCGAGGCTATGTACCTCGGCAAACCCGTGATGATGGTGCCGGTTCCCAATCATTTTGAGCAGGAATGCAATGCGATAGATGGTGTGATTTCGGGTGCGGGGGTAACTTCAAAAACCTTTGATCTGTCGATCCTGCTGGAATACCTCCCAAAACACATTGACCAGTCAGTCAAATTCCGCACTTGGTACCATAGTGGGAAAGCCACATTTTTGAAGGAAATAGAAGCATTTGGTACCGATCAGGCCGAGAAAGTCGCGGCAGAAGTATAGGTAGCTTTGCATTTATTTTTCGGTTGCGACAGCAAACAAAATCGTCCGAAAGCAAGGCTCTCGGACGATAACGCACCCCGAAAATGCCGACATGGCCGGCATTTTTTATCTTTGATATTCTAAGTGTCTGATTTTGAAAGGTTCACTTAATATTATTTGCTGTCCGGATTTTTAATCCTTCCCATAAACAAGATCGTATTCGATGTATTTTCGCTGATGATGATTCCGAATGGCCGGTCGCAAATGAACTTCGGCTCTTCTGGACCCATAGATGTAGTCGACATTCCAATGGATGTTACAGCCGCTGCTTCCGTTCCTTTTTCATCAATTCCCAGGTAGGTATCCTGTTTTACAAAGTCTACCTTTAGCTTCGTATCCCGATTTATCTTTCCAAATTCGGCTCCGTTTGTAAATGCTCTTTTAATCCCCATTTGCTTTAAAGTACCCGACAGAAAAGTTGAATATTCCATCTTAAATCTGGGTAAGCCAACTTTTATATTGCTGGTATTGGTCCTGGAAGCGATCGTTTTCCATTTGTCTGCATCCAATCCTGATAATATCCCGTCAATCTTAGCACTACCTTTTGGAAGCAGAATGGTCATACTAAACTGGCCATTTCCGTATGGAAGCTTCACCGCACTGTAATTGGCATCGCCATCGGTAGTGAATGCGCCTTTTACATTCATCATTTTAACCGTTTTTACAGAACCGTCCTCCAATGTAAAAGGAGCGTCTGCTGTTTCTTTCGGGTCAAACTTTGCTTTCCAGTCACCTTTGAAGTACAATGCATTCAGCAGAAACATCACGTGATCAGGCTGTATCTGCTCGATCACTTTCCTGATTTTTCCATTGGTTTTATCACTTGCCCATTGGTTAATCCTGCCGGCAGCAGTTGCGTCAAATGGTAAGCCGGTTATCTCCGCATGAAAAGAATCCCGGAGTACACTCTGGAAATCCGGTGCGACATTGAAGCCGGTTTTATACCAGATCGAATTAGCGAGGCCTAATGTAACCCTTGAATCCGCAACAGGCAGATCATTGATTAAAGTCTGATATGCCTTGTTCAGGTCGGACATTGACACACCCTGCATTTCAAGCGATTGCTGAATCTCCTGTGCCGTTTCACTTTCAGCTCCATTCAGCAGCATTCCCAGCGCCATATGCAAACTCAATGGCGATACGAAGAAGTTATCCTCCGGTTGGGTTTTTTGAAGGTTATGTAAAAAGCTAAAGGCAAACCTGCTTGATCCATCTGCTACTTCGACAGGAATGATCACAGGATTAACTTCATTGGAAGGGTTGACATCTTCCTCGCCGGTGCAACCTACCAGAGCAGAAGCTGCCAGTAGGAATGCTAAAAGTGACTTGGTCAAGATTTTCATGGCTAATAGATGTTAAAGTAAGCGAAGGAACAGATTCAAGAAAAAAGGCTCCCTTTCAATGCATCAACACTTTTTCAGATTCAAAAACCTTTGCGAAGGTTGGAAGAGGGTTCGAACTATTTTAAAATGAATACCTCACTCCCCACGATACACCGTACAAATAAGGACGCGCATCCAAAGTTTGATTGGACCTGAAACCGGATGAAACTGCTCTTTGGTAAGAACCCGTCAGACTGGCCTTCCATTGGCTGGAAAGACGATAGTTAAACCGCAGACCTGTAGTAGCAGCCCAGTTCATGCTTTTGTATATCTCGTCACTAGCTTTTGTCGTAATAATCTCTCCCGACGCTGCTTCCAGTTCATTACTCAGGAAAAAATTCGCCATCATACCACCCAGAAGCGAATAGCTCAGTTTTCTGTCAGGCGCAAGGGTAAAACCCGCTTGCACGGGCATTTGCAGGTACTGATAATTATTGCTTACATTTTTCGCTACATCAATATATATAGCCCCGTTGTTGAAATTTTTGTCCGCAGAGAAAGATGGTTTATTGGAAGCATCTGCCAATGCATTTTCGAGCACATTGGCCGACTGGCTATATGCATTCAACAGATAGCCGCCGCCATCATATGATGAATTTCCTTGTAAGTAGCTAAGCCCAAGCTCCACAGACCAGTGTTTGGAAAGCCGTACTCCGCCTTGTGTTTGTAATGCATACGAAACCCCGGCTTCACTGGATCCGGTTGTGGCTTTTGTCCGGGAAAGTGCCTGGTAAGAAAAAGCCTGCGGAGTCTGTTTAACCTGCACATCGGGATTAAATGAAGCGGGCATTACGCCAATTCCGGCCCAGTATTCGGTATGTTTTTTCGGTTTGATTTCTTCTTCTGCAATTACCTCGGGTTTGAAGAAAACATACCTTTTTTGGAAATGCACATCAAGATCATTGTAAGAGCGGCCAGCCAGCATATCCAGTGCCATTCCTTTTTCACCAGTATTATTTTGGGCCAAAAGCGCAGGTTCCTGCTGCAAAGTAGTAGCTGGTAAGCTTGCTGCATTGTTTTGCTCAGTAGCGAGTGGCTGCTTTGAAACAGCATGATCAGCTAACTCAGGTGCATCGGATTGAGCCGATCGTGCAATACCGGTTTTCCGTCTTGAAGCAGAAGATCTGCGCGTAGGGGAGCTCGCAATTGCTTTATTTTGATCAGAAAGCTTTGTTTGCTGTTCAGGTGAATGCTCCTTATTGCCAGCAATTGCATGATCATTTCCGCTTTCGGTACTTAAAGTGCTGGAAGCCGCATTATTCTGAGCAGGCACTTTGGCCGACTCTGTTGCTGCAAAATTATTTCCGTTGTCAGCCTTTTTAGCATCTGAAAACCACATTTCTGCACCTACGACCAGCAAAGCAGCAACAGATGCGGCAACAAGCCACAGCTTTTTCGACTGCCACCAAAGCGGAAGAACTGCTCCTTTCTCATTCTCCTCGTCGAGCCGCGCTTCTATACTCTCCCAGATAAATTTCGGGGGAGTTTCAGAAGCATCGCTCAGCGCCTTTCGCCACTGTTCTTCAAAATTGTTTATTCCGGACGGATCCATCGTCAAATCTTGTTTCCTTGTTCAATTTTTGTTGAAGGAGCGTTCTTGCCCTCGCATACTGCGATTTGGAAGTTCCTTCTGAAATGCCCAGTTTTTGAGCTATTTCATTGTGTTGATAACCCTCAATAGCGTAGAGGTTAAAGATTGTCTGGCAACCTGGCGGCAACTCCCTGATCAGCTCTAATAATTGCTGCATCTGGAAATTACCTAATGTAAATTCCTTGTCCGCTATCCCGTTAAGGTGGTAATCAATGTCATCCAGATCTTTCAGGTACTTTTGCTGCCTCAGGTGGTTGAGCGCGGTATTTACTACAACCGAGCGCAGCCAGTATTCCAGTGGACTATCTGCCCTGAAAGAATCTATATTCTCATATATTTTTATAAAAGCATCCTGTAAAACATCCTCCGCGTCAGCCCGGTTCTTGGTATACCGAAGGCAAATAGCAAACAACTTTCCCCCAAAAACATCATATAGCTGCTTCTGGGCGGTTCGGTTGCGCTGTTTACAGCCTCTCACCAGTTCCTGTTCGTTAAAGGTCATCCGAAGGTTGGGGGTGCTTCGTTCGGTTTATCATTTTAAATCAGCACCCTTACCCAAAGGTAGTCGAATACTGCTTCGATTTGGCTGGGTTTGAAATACTGAAAACAGCAGTCAATACATAACACGACACGAATTGCGTTTGGAAGGTTGCAAGGCACTGGCCGGATTTTTCAGAATATTCGTATGTTATTTTGAGGAACTAATAACCGGTGCATATCATTTTATAATCAGATAACACACAAGAAGAAAGGTATTTGTTGTAAACCTAACTTTATCACCTATGAGCCAATATATGGTTGAAATACAACTTCCGGCGGTGCTTACGGAGGATTTCACGGCAAAAATACCGGCACAGAAGAAGAAGATCAATGAACTTATGGAAATGGGACGAATGATGTCCTACGCATTGTCAGAGGATTACTCCCGATTATGGTGCGTTGTCAGGGCGGACAGTGAATTTGAAGTAATGTCACTCGTGTCCGAGTTTCCGCTGATTGATTATATGGATCCGAAAATCACGAAGCTGATGTTTAATAATGTTGTTGCTTTGCGACTGCCGATGTTTTCTTTGAATTAACCTGGTAATAATGCTATTGTTGAAGGCTTTCCAAATAGGAAAGCCTTTTTTATAACTTCTTTTCAAGCATGCGCAGGATCTTGTTCAATCCGTCCGCATCGGCCTGGCTAAAATCATCCAGCTCGTCGCTATCTACGTCCAAAACCATTGCTACCGTATCATTCCGGTGAAATACAGGCAAAACGATCTCAGACTTTGACGCAGAACTGCAAGCAATGTGTCCTGGAAACTGCTCAACATCAGGAACAATGATCGTTTCTTTTCTTGAATAGCTTGCCCCGCAAACACCTTTGTGAAAAGGTATCCGTGTACAGGCAATTGGCCCCTGATAAGGACCGAGTACGAGCTGGCCTTCTTTTGCAATGTAAAATCCAACCCAGAAAAAGTCGAAAGCCTGCTTCAATGCGCCTGCTATATTGGCGAGGTTGGCAGTGAGGTCACTTTCATCTTCAATCAGTGCTGCAATTTGTGGAATGAGCGCTTTGTAGGCACCGGCGCGGTCGGTATCAGCTGGTATAATCAGTTCTTCTGCCATTGAATATCGAATTATGGAAATTAGCTAACAGAAATTTTCAGATATTGGTTACCGGATTAGACAGTAAACAAAGCTAAATGATTCAAAAACATATTCTTTTAATGGACGGCCCCGACCATAAGGGGCTGATTTACCAGGTAACCCGCATTCTTTTTACACATAATCAGAATATCATTCGAAATGACGAATATGTGAGCCCGTCAAGGTACTTCTTCATGCGGACGGAATTTGAAGGGGAAACAGATGTAAACGAATTGTTGAAAACTCTTCAAAATGAGCTGCCCGCCGGCCTGAACCTGCGGATCAATCCAAAGAAAAAGAAGGATATTGTCATTTTGGTAACCAAAGAACATCATTGTCTCGGCGAGCTGCTGATCCGCTACGCATTTGATGAACTGGACGCGAATATCCTGGCTGTGGTCAGCAATTATAATAAGTTACAGCCGCTTGTAGGGAAATTTGGTATTCCTTTTCACTTCATTTCACATGAGGACAGGTCGCGCGAAGAGCATGAAGAAGCAATATTGCGGACTTTAGATGTTTACCGGCCCGAGTACCTGGTGCTGGCCAAGTATATGCGCATTATCACGCCCGAATTCGTTGACCATTTTCCCAACAAAATCATCAACATTCACCATTCCTTCTTACCTGCATTCATCGGAGCAAATCCTTACAAGCAAGCTTACGAGCGTGGTGTCAAGATCATAGGCGCGACGGCGCATTTTGTAAACAGCGATCTGGACGAGGGACCGATTATTGCGCAGGATGTGAAATCAGTGGATCACCGGCAGACTTCTTCGGATATGGCGACACTAGGTAGGGACACTGAAAAAGCGGTTTTGTCGAAGGCGCTGAAACTGGTTTTTAACGACCGCGTTTTCATTCATAACAACCGTACAATTATCCTTTAAACAAGAAAAAAGCCCTTAGTCAGAATCACCGAGGGCTTTTTGCAATCTGATGGATGTTATTGAATATGTAACATTACAAAATTTTCTTTAAAACATCAAATTCAGATTCAAGGAGTTAAGCATTTCTAAGTATATTCTAATCAGGCAGGAATAGCAGTTTTTGCTAAATCAACCAGGTCAGCGTCATTTACCTCTTTTTTCAAATCGGCTACTTCCAGAAAACGCGTATACAGTTCATCTAAACTTTGTTTCTCGAAGCTGAATCCAAGGAGTTCGAAACGGTGTTTTAATGCGTGACGACCACTTCTTGCCGTCAAAACAATATCCGACTTATCCACGCCTACATCCTGCGGGCTCATGATTTCATAAGTCAGATTATTTTTCAAAAATCCATCCTGATGGATTCCCGATGAATGCGCAAATGCATTGCGGCCCACGATTGCTTTGTTTGCCTGCACCGGCATACGCATCATTTTAGACACCAGCTGGCTAGTGGGGTAAATAAATTGCGAGTTAATGCCAGTTTCCAGTCCAAGCTCATCCTGGTGCACGCGCATTGCCATCACTACTTCTTCCAGGGAGGTATTACCCGCACGCTCACCGATCCCATTGATAGTAACCTCCACCTGGCGGGCACCTGCGGAAATCCCTGCAAGGGAGTTGGCAGTTGCAAGCCCAAGGTCATTGTGGCAATGGATCGAGATAGTGGCTTTATGAATATTAGAAACGTGTTCAAATATGTACTTGATTTTGCCGCCGTATTGTTCAGGGAGGCAATATCCGGTTGTATCCGGAATGTTAACCACAGTTGCGCCCGCGCCAATTACTGCTTCAACAAGCTGGGAAAGGAATACCAGGTCAGCGCGGCC
>NZ_JBHYGF010000042.1:0-13562 GCF_051859145.1 Dyadobacter sp. | reverse complement strand
AAAGGTTTAAATGTCACTTTTCCTTCGCAGGTCCGCACCTTGCATACCATCGCCGGCTACCTGAAATCCAAATGGCTGATGCGCGGCAGGCAAATCGAAGACCTTGAAAACT
The DNA here is from genome assembly GCF_051859145.1 of Dyadobacter sp. Classification (GTDB taxonomy): domain Bacteria; phylum Bacteroidota; class Bacteroidia; order Cytophagales; family Spirosomataceae; genus Dyadobacter. Next base: position 13,450 of record NZ_JBHYGF010000042.1, on the reverse strand, counting down.
TGCCAAAAATGACGGAGCCGGAAAAGCTGGCCGCGATGCGCCTTTTGCAAAACATTACGGCGGCTTCGTTTTCCGCCATTCCGGAATTGTACCCGGTAATGGTGCTCAAAATGGTCGAACTGTCGCTCAAATACGGCATTGCGCCTGAATCCGCGATCACATTTGCGACTTATGGCGCCATTGTCAATGCAATTGAAACGAACCACAAAGCTTGTTACCGGTACGGAAATGTGGCATTGAAACTGGCCGACCGGATGGAGAATTCTGAGGCAAAAGCGCGGACATTACTGTTGTTCAACATCGTCAACCGATCGTCGGGCGAGCATATCAATAAATCGCTCGAACCGCTACGGGTTGCTTACCAGACCGGCGTGGAACGGGGCGATGTGGAATACTGCTCCTACGCTTCAAGTTCGTACAGTTTTCATCTGTTGCTTTCAGGAAAAAACCTGCATTGGGTGAAGCATGAAATGTTACGCTACAAGCAGTTGCCCAAATCGCTCTCCAAAGAACCCGTTTCTCATTACAATGAACCGCTAATCCAGATTGCCTGCAATTTGCTGGGCGAGAATGATGATCCTGTTGTTTTGACCGGCGAGTATTTCGATGAGGGACCGGCTTTTTCCGGCATTTTTGCTTTGAAGAATAATTCCCGGATGTTCGTTTGCTTTGCCTACAAAATGGCACTCGCCTGTTTCTCCGGTGAGTTTGAAAAAGGGCTGGAATATGCGCGGCAGGCAGAGCGGTTTGCCACAAACGTGCGCGGCACCCAATTCGAATCGCTTTTTTCCTTCTTTTTTAGTTTGGTAAATATTGCAGTTTACAAAGCCGGAAAAGGAAGTAATTTTCATTTGAAAAATGCTGTCAAACATTGCGATAAGCTCCGGAAACTTTCGCGGCACATTCCCGTCAATCTGGCACACAGGGTTTATCTGCTGGAAGCCGAAATTGCTGCTGCGAAAGGACAGAGTGAGCTGGCCGCAGTGAGCTACGACAAAGCCATTAAAACCAGTAACGAGAACGGACATGTGCACGAAGCGGCGTTGAGCAACGAGCTTTGCGGCAGGTTTTGGAATGAAAAAGGCCAGCTAAAAATGGCGCTGACTTACCTGAGTGCAGCTTTGGACGGTTACAGGGAATGGGGCTGTGTGATCAAGGAAAGGCAGTTGCTGGCCGAATTCCCGGCGCTTTCACAAGATATTTCCGAGTACCCGGCTCCATTTATAACCGGAGCCACATCGGGGGAAAGTATTGTATCCACACTGGACCTGGCTACGCTGATGAAAGCTTCTACCGCGATTTCGAGCGAGGTTGTTTTCAGCAGGTTAATGGAAAAACTGATGCAGTTCGCGATTGAAAACGCGGGCGCGCAGTCGGGTTACTTTGTGCTGGATTGGGGCGGTGAATTGTACATTGAAGCCCGCAGATCGGTGATCGATGAAGTGAGCGACGTCCGCAAACTGCGCTTGGCCGATTCGAATGAAGTTCCCGCCAGCATTATCGAGCACGTTTTTCGAACCAAATCAGACGTTGTCCTGCACGATGCGCTTGCCAGTGATGCTTTCAAAAATGATCCGGTAATCGTAGAAAGGGAAATCCGCTCGGCATTGTGCATCCCGGCATTGAACCAGGGCAAGCTGGTGGGCGTGTTGTACCTGGAAAATAACCTGGCGACGGCGGTATTTACCAATGAACGCACGCAGCTTTTGAAGTTACTGTCAGGACAAATCGCCGTTTCCATTGAGAATGCGATCTTGTACGAAAAGCTGGAACAGAAAGTGGCAGTGCGGACTGCGGAAATTCAGGTTCAGAAAGAAGAAATCGAGCGTCAGAAGCAATTGGTAGAAGAAAAATCGAGGTTTAAGGAGCAGTTTTTTGCCAATATGAGCCATGAGATCCGCACGCCGATGACGGCCATTCTGGGTATGTCGGAGCTGATTTTTGACACGCCCCTCGATGCAAAGCAAACTGAATATGCGAAGGGAATCAGGTATTCTTCCGAAAACCTGCTGGCGATCATCAACGACATTCTCGACTATTCCAAAATCGAAGCCGGCAAGTTTTCATTCGTCAATAAACCATTCCAGGTCCGCGACCGGATGAACCGGCTCGGCTATATCCTGAAAGTAATCGCGGAAGAAAAAGGACTTAACCTCCAAGTGACCGTAGACGATGATGTAAGCCCGCAACTGATCGGTGACCCGATCCGCCTGCACCAGATTTTATTGAACCTGGCCGGCAATGCGGTAAAGTTTACCGAAAATGGCGGCGTTTCCATCCGGGTAAGTGTGGTAAGTAAAAACAGGGAAAGTGAAGAGCTGCTTTTTGAGGTAACCGACACCGGCATCGGCATCGCGCAGGACAAGCTCGCGTATATTTTTGAAACCTTCACCCGCATCGACGACGATCTGAATACCAAACAATCCGGAACAGGACTGGGGCTATTTATCGCCAAAAAGCTGGTGGAAGAACAGGGCGGCAGTATGCAGGTGAACAGCATTCTGGGCAAGGGTACCACATTCAGTTTCAACCTGACTTTCGAAATTTGTAACCCTGGCGAACAGGTGGAGGATGAAGACAAGGAGAGGATACTTTCCGGCGTGAATATCCTGCTGGTGGAAGACAACCTTTTCAATCAGGTTGTGGCGGAAGAAACCTTGAAAAAAATCATCCAGAATGTACGCGTGATTATTGCAGATAATGGAGAGATCGCATTGAAAAAGCTGGACGAAGCCAGTTTTGATATCATATTAATGGATGTAAAAATGCCCGTAATGGATGGTTACAAAGCCACGCAGGCGATCCGGATGCGGGAAAAAGACAGGAACACGCCTATTCTCGCCTTCACTTCCAATGCAAATCCGGCCGAAGCGCAGAAGTGCCGGAATGCGGGCATGGACGATTATATTACCAAGCCCATTGAAGCCAAAAAATTGAAATACAAGATCAGGAAATTGCTGGAAGCGACGAAGCAAATGGAGCAAACGTTATAATCACTTTGCTTCAAATTCTGCTTGCCAGAACAGGTCGAAATGTTCTATAAATTGATCGATCCGCGCAGTGATTGAGCCGGTATCTCCATTGTCAATGCTTTATTCCATTTCCCGCATTTGCTCGGCAAATTCGTTCATACCCACGTAGCTGAACTGGGTTTTAAGGCTGTGCAGCGAAGTTGAAAGTTCTTCCCATTCCTGACTTTCACAAAGTTCGGGCAGTTGTTGGACTTGTGCAGGAACCTGTGTCTTAAATACTGAAACGAAGCGAGAGACAAGTTTTTCGTCGCCCGACATCAGGCTTTTAAGTAAAGATAAATCCATCATCCGGCCACACTTTGTTTGTATACCAGCTTGTAACCTTCTCCATGCAGATTCAGGATTTCAATGGACGGGTCGGCTTTCAGGAACTTACGCAGTTTGCTGACATATACATTCAGACTATATCCACGGTAATGTTCCTCGTCGCCCCAAATTCCTATCATCGCCGCATCGCGGGTGAGTACTTTGTTTTGATTATCACAGAACAATTTTAGCAGCTTGGATTCGATGGAAGTGAGCTTGATTTTTTCGCCGGCCACTGTAAGCTCGCGCAATTCAAGGTCAAACTTTGAATTACCCCATTGATATTGATCTGTTTCAATCGATTTTTCCTGCACTTTTACCCTTTTCAAAATGGCTTTGATCCGGAGATAAAGCTCCTCCATACTAAATGGTTTTGTCAGATAATCGTCTGCGCCCAATGTCAGCCCTTTGATCTTGTCTTCTTTCAGCGACTGCCCGGTCAGGAAAATGATAGGTGTCAATTCACTCATTTCCTTAATCTCCTCGGCCAGCGTAAAACCGTCCTTCTTTGGCATCTTGATATCCAGCACACACAGGTCAAACGAATGTGATTTAAATGCTTCAAGCCCAGCCTGTCCGTCATGTTTGAGCATCACCCTGCAGCCCTTCATTTCAAGATATTCTTTGGTCAATTCACTATACTGGACTTCGTCGTCGATCAGTAGTAAGTTGGGCGTTCCCATTATGTTGAGTTTAGTGCGAAAGTCGGTTGAAGGCGGCAAAAGTAGAATAATATCATTCTTGAAAATGCTTTCCGCAGACAATCTTATTGAATGGTTTTGCCAATAAATTTTGATGTAAAAAACCATTTCTCTTTTGACTAAGAGATTAGTCGCAATCAAGCTGCAAACCGCTGCCCATCAAATAGATATAGTTGACAGCCATTTATACTTTTTTATAGTTTTTAGCATTTCTTTCAAGTTACGCAAAATGGGCTGCGATACTTTTGTCAGCGTCAAATAGGAAGTAAATATCCAACCAAAACTTAATTATGAAATCTCAAACTTTTGTCATGAAAACGGTTAAAAACGTGGGCGTACTTGCCTGCATTGCATTGATGTCTGCGTGTAATTCCAGCAACGAACCAGAAGTGCTTACGCCATCTGTCAATTTCACTGAAGTAAAAGGAAGCGGTGATATCAGTTCTCAGCTGGCCTCTTTCAGGACATTGCTGGGCAGTCAATTAAACACGACCCCAGGCCAGACCGGCGGTCGCCGTGAAATAAACTGGGACGCAGTTCCCGACAACCAAACGAATACGAACACTTTCCCGGGCGACTTTTTCAACAGTACTGATCCTGCCGCGGCTGCCGGAAGAAAACGCGGTGCCATTTTTACAACTCACGGCAGCGGATTGCGAATCAGTGATAAAAACTTCAGTGACCTGGTATCCGGTTATGACGACCAGTTCAATGCATTCAGCCCGGCCCGCACTTTCGCAGCCGTGGGAAGCAACAAAATGGACGTTACGTTCAAAGTGCCTGGTACTGATAAGAATGCTTTTGTAAAGGGATTTGGCGTTGTGTTATCGGATGTGGACAAAGCGAATTCGACGACATTAGAATATTTTGAAGGCGATAAAAGTCTGGGCAAATTAAGCGCTCCGACAAGAAAAGATGATCAAGGCTTCTCATTTCTTGGAGCCGTTTTTCCGGACAGTAAAATAACAAAAGTGACGATCACCGCGGGCTCAGCCGCAATCAGCAAAAAATACAATGGCAGCAGTGAAAGCGACCTGGTGATTATGGATGATTTTCTTTACAGCGAACCTATCGAAGAGTGATATCTTAATATTGTCGCGCTACTACCACGCTGGAATTGATAAAATCGCTCACCAGCTCCCGCCCGCGCAAAAGCGTAAATCGAAGTCCGTAGATTTTTACCAGTGCTTTCATATTATTTTCCTTTATTTGGCATTTCGCCTAACAAAATTCTCTTCTATATTCTTTTAAGCCAATTAAATGGAGCAAATAGTCAATTTCATCAATGATCTCATTTGGAGTAAAGCTTTGATCGGGCTTTGTCTTGCAACCGGAATTTATTTTTCCATTGTGACGCGTTTTTTGCAGGTGAGATACATAAAAGATATGGTGGCGCTGCTCTTTGGCGGCAAATCTTCGGCGCAGGGTGTGTCTTCCTTTCAGGCTTTTGCGATAGCTATTTCCGGTCGGGTAGGGACTGGCAACATTGCCGGGGTAGCTACCGCGATAGCAATGGGAGGACCAGGCGCGGTGTTCTGGATGTGGGCGATCGCATTCCTGGGTGCAGCGTCGGCTTATGTAGAAGCGGCATTGGGACAGATTTACAAAACGGTTCAGGACGGACAGTACCGGGGCGGTCCGGCTTATTATATAGAAAAAGGTTTGGGGATAAAATGGTATGCAAACCTGTTTGCATTTGCCACGATACTCAGCACAGCGCTTTTTTTGCCCGGCGTGCAGAGCAACAGCATTGCTACCAGCTCGCTCACTGCATTTGATATCCCGGTGGAAATAACAGGCGGATTTGTAACGGTATTGCTGGGACTAATCATTTTCGGCGGGGTCAAGCGCATTGGCAAAGTGGCGGAATTTGTGGTGCCATTTATGGCTGGCGCTTACATTCTCATGGCACTGATCGTGATCGGGCTAAATATTACAGAAGTACCAAGTGTGTTTGCATTGATATTCCGCAGCGCATTCGATATGGAGCCTGCATTCGGCGGCATTTTTGGAATGGCGGTACTTTGGGGCGTAAAGCGCGGCGTTTATTCCAATGAAGCCGGGCAAGGTACTGCGCCCCACGCTGCGGCTGCGGCTGAAACAAGCCACCCGGCCAAGCAGGGTCTTGTGCAGGCATTTTCGGTATATGTCGATACACTTTTTGTTTGTACGGCGACGGCCTTAATGATCCTTTTTACCGGACAATACAACGTGGCCAATCCAGCGGGGGGCTTCCTCGTGGAGCACATTCCCGGCGCAGCAATGGGCGCGGAGTTTACCCAGTCGGCCATTAATGTGCATTTCCCTTCACTGGGCAGCGGGTTTGTGGCCGTAGCGCTTTTGTTCTTTGCATTCACCACCGTTATGGCTTACTACTACATTGCCGAAACCAACCTGAGCTACCTGCTCGGCAATAAAAACAGCAAAGCCGCACTCTGGGGACTACGTTTCCTGATCATGGCAGCAACCTTTTACGGCTCCATCAAAACTGCCGCTCTCGCCTGGACAATTGGCGACATTGGCGTCGGATTAATGGCCTGGCTCAACATTGTTGCAATCATTTTGTTAAGAAAACCGGCATTGGATGCGCTCAAAGATTATCAGAAGCAGAAGGACGCAGGGAAAGATCCGGTCTTCCGTCCGGAGGAGTTGGGGATTAAGGGTACGGAGGAATGGAAGTAAGTGGAGGAAGAATAGTTATTTCATCTTCTTTGAAAACTTGAAATCAAACTTTCAAACTCAGCCAGATCAATCGGTTTGGTGATGTGGCCGTCAAAACCTGCCTTTTTTGCCTTTTGCTTATCTTCTTCCAAACCATAACCAGACAAAGCAATTAACGTTACACCCCGGCCCCATTGACCTTGACGGATTTGCGTTGCGGTCTGGTGACCATCCATTCCCGGCATTCCAATATCGCATAGTACAATTGAAGGTTTTAATTTCTCGACCAGTTCGGCCCCTGTTTTTCCGTTGGTTGAGATTTCTACTTCGTACCCTTTAAGCCGCAGCAGCATAGCCGTTAGTGTGGCCAGATCTTCCATGTCGTCAATTACCAAAATTCGCCTGGACGAACATTTTTCAGCCAAGTTTTCTTCCGTCCTGGTTTGATTCTGCTCTTTAAAATCCAGCAATGGAATATAAACCCAGAAGTCACTACCATGACCGATACCTTCGCTCTTAGCGGTAACTTTGCCGCCGTGCATTTCTACAAGCTGCTTTACCAATGTTAACCCGATTCCCAATCCACCTTGTGTCCGCGCAAGCGAGTTATCTCCCTGCACAAAAAGGTCAAATACAGAAGTCTGCTGCTCGTTACTGAGCCCAATTCCATTGTCTTTGATACTGATTGCGCCATAGCCATTTTCAACAAAAACACTGACCCAAACATGTCCGTCATCTTCCGTGTATCGCAGACCATTCGTCAACAGATTAGTCACCACTTGCGAAAGTCGTGTCGAATCCGCTTTGGCAAACAGTTCAGGTGTTAATACTGCAAGAGAAAGTTGTTTATGCCGGCTTTCAAATTGAGGTTTGATTGCTTTTACGGCATTAGCTACCAGTGGCCCTAATTCAAGCCGTTCCATTTTTAATTCGATCTTGCCCTGCGTAACACGGCTCACATCGAGTAAATCGTCAATCATTCGAACCAGATGGGTAGCTTGCTTGTCCATCATCCCCACGATCTCAGAGGCCGCGGTGTCAATACCATGTGTAATCTTCAACACTGATATTGCATTCCGTAAAGTCGAAATCGGGTTTCGCAGTTCGTGGGCCAGCATTGCCAAAAATTCATCCTTTCGTTTATCAGCCTGCTTTAATGCATCTTCACCTTGTTTCTGAACCGTCAGATCGCGCAGTACTTTCAACAGGCCGATCAAATTTCCATCCTCGTCCAGCAAAGGTGTAGTTACCCCTGATCCATAAAAACGGGAGCCGTCTTTTCGAAGATGCCAGCGTTCGTTCTCAACTCTGCCATTTTCAATTGCTGCCCGTCTTTCAAATTCCGGCGCTCCGTTTGCCCTGTCTTCGGGAACGAAAAAGATTTCACCAGGCTGTCCAAGGATTTCCTGATCAGCGTAGCCAAGCACAAACTGCGCGCCTGCATTCCAATCGAGCACCCGCAGGTCGAGGTCCAGCGTGAAAATGGCGTAGTCGGTCGCGCTCCCCAGAATAGCGCTTTGCCTTTCTTCGATACGCTGTAGCTCGCGCTCAGCCTTGGCACGTTCTACCGCCGCCCAGGTACGTTCCGCCACCTGCATTAACAGGGTTTCCTCATGCGTTGACCATTGCCGGATCTTATCATCTCCGATGAGAAAAGATGCAACCAGACGTCCTTGTTTAACCAACGTGGCAATCAGCATAGAGCGAAACCCGATCGATGTATATCGGGCGCGAAGCTTGGAAGTCAGCATCTCGTAGCTTTCATAGTCACTCACATTAAGCAACGGATTGGCTTTGAGTAGGTCAAGGAACTCCGGCACGTCGGACACGTCATGTTCCCCAATCAGAGAAGCAAGTCCCTTCCTGGTGGCATCGCGATGCACAACGCCGACCTTGGTAACCTCATCCCACTGCACATAGTAGCACCATCCCGCACCAAAATGCGCACGCAATACATTTGTTACTTCCCCCTCAATCATGACAGGATCAGTGAGCGGCCTGATTTTATCACCCAATCTCAGTAGCAGTGCTTGCTCCTGCTCCTGCCGCTTGCGTTCTGTGACATTTCTAAACACAATGCCCACGTACTTACTGCCTTGCTCGCCAATGCGGGAGGCTGCAACCTGAAACCACATTCCGCCCAAACGTTGTACACAATATTCAAAATGGACCGGCTCGCCAGTCCTGACTAACTGATCATATTTTTCAAGAACAAAATCTTTTTGATCAAGAAGTAATTCTGATCTTTTCCGGCCTTGTAAATCAACTCCTACATGCTTTATAAACGCAGGATTATTTTCCTGATAAATAAAGTCGACAACCTGCCCGGCTTCTCCAAAAACCAGCTCTACGATACTGAAACCCTCGTCAACCGATTCAAACAAGGCACGGTATTTCTCTTCATTTTTCCTTAGGGCGGTTTCTGCTTTTGCTTGTTCCACAGCAGTCCAGGTGCGCTCGGCCACATCCTGCAACAGCTCACGGTCATTACTAGTCCATCTCCGTGGCGTCGTAGTGGTAGCCGCAAGCGCCCATATCACATGTTCCGGACCCCTGCGCAATGGCACGACCAAGAGCGAACGCAATCCTAATCCATTCAATAGCTGCTTCTCAGAATCTGAAAAGCGTGGATCGGTAGGCGCGTCTTCAATCATCATAGGTTGCGTCATCAGCTGCCGCATTGTTTCGGGATAATCCGCCAATTGGAATACGCCGGACATGGGCGCAAGATCCGGACGAAAGTATTCAGGACCGACAGTTGAAAAGCCTTGCTGTTCAGATACCTCACTGACCCAGCAGCGGTCGAGGCGAAAATGCCCGGTTAAAAGTTGCAGTGTCCTGTTTTGTATAGCGAGCGGGTCGGTAAGTGCTCGCAGCTCGTCGGAAAACGCGAGCACAAATTCCTTTCGTTGTTCTTCCTTCTTCCGTTCGGTAACGTCCTGCATAACAGCCAGCAGCATTTTTCCCGAGCCGTCTTCTACGCGCGTTACAAACACTTCCAGCACCATACCCTGCGGCTCACTCTCCCGTTCAATGCGGATGGATTGACCCGTTTCCAGTACCCGGTCGTAGTCGTCATACCAGGCTTCGACTTCGTCAGGCAAATTGTCACGGATCGATTGCCCACTCAGATCGACTTTTCCGAACATGGCCTGCATGGCCGGGTTCATTGCCACATAACGGTAGTCCCGGAGTCCGTCGGCGCGAACAGGCAGGCGTTCAAAAAGGCAGACACCGTCATCAACCGAGTCAAACAGGGTTCGGTGCCGGGCTTCGCTGATGCGCAGCGCTTGTTCAGCGCGGGCGCGTTCGAGCCTGATCCAGATACGCGCGGCAAGTTCTTTGATGAATGCTACTTCTTCGCGATGCCAATGGTGCGCAGCGGTATGGTAAAGCCCTAGCCAGAAGCGCCAGACGCCGTCACGTAGCAGTGGAACCGTTATCAGCGATCCGACGCCGACTGATAAAAACCTGGCTCCGTCAGCTAACGGATTGCTGAAAACGTCGTCGATGACAACCGTTTCACCCGCACTCATTTTCAGATTGAACTCAGGCGTCAGAAAATCACTGATTCGGGCGGGGGTTCTTATTTCGAGCGTACCGGCCCGCTGCCAGGCATGATTGACAATAATGGTATTATTATCATGATCCAGCTCTACAAACCGGCAATGCGATAGTCCAAAGTGCTCACCGATTTTTTCTCCGAGTACTTCGAGCGTTTCACCAATGCTGGTCAATTGTTCGAGCTCCGCACTGAGTTCATTCAGGAAAGTAAGATTGGCCTCACGCCTTTTTTGCTGGGTAACTGCAGTAGCCCAACTACTGCCTACATGCCCGACTAATGCAAATTTTGTCTTATACCATCTTCCAACATCTTGCAAATACACCTCATTGCTGAGCGGCTCGCCGGTTTCCGCTACCTCTGAGTAGATGTTGATCCAGTTGGTTTCAAAACGTGTTGGTAATTCGCTAAATCTTTTTCCCACAACGTTACCTAACCCTGTATGCTCCCCAAAGGCAGCATTTTGCTCCCGGAAAATCAGGTCGGCTACTTTACCGTTTTCGTAAATCAACTCTATCAGGCATAAGCCGTGGTCGGTTGCATTATACAATGCCAGGTGATTTTCGTCTGCTTGCATAAGTAAGTGGATAGGTAACTGTATCGAAAGCGACGACCCCCCACAAACTCTATGCCATTTAGCTACAAACTATTAAGCATCATTCTCCTCACTTCTGATTTTTGGTTACCAGCTTTTGGGTAAAGGCAACACGTTTATCAGTTAAGTCCCAGGAAAGCAGTTCCTGCTCTACTAATGCGCTGTGCTTTTTACTTATATCCCGAAGTGCATTACCTACCGACTTGCGTACATATTCACTTTCGCTCGCTTTCAGTTGTGCAATAAGCCCGATTGCAATTTCCGGATGTTCTTTAAAGTAGGGGCGGGAAGTCCAGATACGTAATCCTTCTATCACCGCCCGGTTTAAATTAGCATTTTCATGCTGCAGCCAGCTTTTAATCTCAGTCAGAGCTGCTTCGTAACCGATGCGGCTGCAATAGTAATCAAAGGCTTTCGCCAACATTTCCTGCACGCGCCAGTTCGGGTCGGCCGCAACGGTAGACTTCAATACTTTTAGCGCCTGCTCATTGTCCGCCGCGAGCTGTCCCAACAGGAAGGTGCCGAGCATGCGCGCCTGGTAGGCTTCATTCCCGAGAAGTTCTAATGCAACAGAAAGAACATCTACCTGCTTTTCTTCAAGAATGTTCCTGCCGGCTTCTTCAATGTGTTTGAAGCCATGCTCGGTTTTTTGGAGTTCATGAATGATTTCTTCCAGCATATCAGATAACAAAGCTGTTTTCTGCAAAGTAATAGCAATCTTAATTTTTTAAAAGCTCCGGCGTGATCATTGCGTCGGTGCTCTGGCGGGGTAATTTGTAGACGTCGCCTTTTGAATTAGTAAAATACAGGAATGATTCGGAAGGTTTCCGTCCGTGACCGTCGGCCCAGATTCCGTAAAAATCAGGTTTCGCACCAACAGGTTTGCGCACGTACGAATGGTTCATGGTGCTGTTCTGCGTCATTTGCTTTTCTTTATTCCAGCTTTTACCACCGTCTTTACTCAGCCACATAGCCACCTCTCCGCCCGGGTTATAGGCTTGGGGGCCATCCACCGTCGGCCCGATCACTTTCAGCACTTTGTCCGATTCCACGTAAACAGAACCCATATCGTAATTGCTATCCGACGTGGTGACTACGTTGCGGTCCCATTTGTTTTGCCTCCACCTAAAAAGCGTCCATTCTCTCGGATTGTTGCCAGGTCCGGCTTCGAAACCTTTACTCGAAATCACCAGTATCGCAGGTTTCTGTTTGGGATCAAATGTGATATCCAGCAGGTAACAGTTCAGTTTCTCACTGGCATAATCGTGGACTACTGCCAGATTTTTAGCATCCGTCAGCGGAAGCTGTGCTTGCTCGCCCTGGATATTCTGCCAGGTTTGCCCGAAATCTGACGTTTCCAGGTATTGCAGATTGGTCCGGTAATTAAGTCCTTTACCAAGCGGGTGGTAATCAAAGGCCACACCCACTTTTCCATTCAGCTCGGTGCTCACCTGATAATGTCCCTCCTGAATGTGCGCGAGCACTTTCCATTCATTCCAGCGAACCCCGTCTTTTGTAGTGTTGAAACCGATCACGCGCTGACCTTTCGAGTTGTACTTGGTAAATAGCGCAATGAAACCTTTGCCTTTAATGGGGTATACCTGGAAATAGGAAAAGTTGTTGAAGGGAACTTCCTTTCCATTCACGATTTCTGTTGCCTTTATCGTTTCAAAAGCCTCTATATCATACGGTTTTTTACTCTTGTGAATGTAAGAAGGCCGCGACAGTCCGTGCGAAGTAGAGAAGATCCAGACATAACCCTGATCATCGATGGAAATCACAGGATTATCGTGGGCATCAATGGTTTTTTTATCCAATAAAATAACCGGGTTAGCCACTTTGCCGGTTTTGTGATCGAAGTAGGATACATTGTGAAGCAGCGTCGAGTTGGTATCGTCTGTGCCGCCGAAACAGAAAAAGGTCTTGTCTACCTTTTTCGCGTATATCGCGAATGGGCGATGATTGGCCGGGTATACAGCCAGTCCGCCACTGTATTTATACACGTACTCGTCTTTTGAAGGTTGGTTCATGTACCAGATACCTTTAAAACCATCCGCCTTTTTGAGGATCATCTCGGCTTCTGCGTATTGAAGGTCCGGGTGAACTGTTTGCGCAAATGCAGCGGTGGTAAGCAAAGTCAGTAAAAAGGCACAGGTTAATGCAATGGATTGATTCTTCATTTTTCAATAATTAGTGATTAAAAACGTACTGACCTGAAATCAGTAACCTGGGTTTTGTTTGATCCTGTCCGGATTGATCTGGATCTGGGTGAGGGGGATCGGGAGCAGCAACCGGAAAGGCTGCACATTCAACCCTTTTGCATTCATTACTTCTATCGCCCGGCCGGTGCGTGTGAGGTCAAACCAGCGGTGGTTTTCAAACGCCAGCTCAACGCGCCTTTCCTGTTCAATCGCCAGCCTGAATGCGGCCTGCGAAGGAATTTGCTGGCTCGTCTTGTCGGCCAGTCCGGCTCTTTTTCTCACCATGTTCAATAATGCAAAAGCTTCTCCGCCAGCCGCATAGCCCACTTCATTCAATGCCTCGGCGCGCATCAGCAGTACATCAGCGTAGCGTAGCACAGGCCAGTTGTTAT
>NZ_JBHYGF010000041.1:4428-13684 GCF_051859145.1 Dyadobacter sp. | reverse complement strand
CGGCTTATAGAACGCATTGAGGATCCTGCGAAAAACTGGAAGTTCGACGAACAGGATTTCAAAGTACGCGCGCAATGGGATGAATACATGAAAGCTTACGAAGAATGCATTAATGCTACTGCTTCAAAGAAAGCGCCCTGGTACATTATCCCGGCAGATGACAAACGGAACATGCGGCTTGCAGTAGGGAAAATCATTGTGGAGGAGTTGAAGAGAATGGATATGTCCTATCCGGAATCCGATCCTGCACAAACCGAAGTATTAAAGCAATATATCGATGTAATTAAGGCTCAAAATCACGAGTAATAAAAAAAGGCAGCCGATGTAAATCGGCCGCCTTTCATAGCTATGCATGGTGTGAAGTTGTATCTTACTTGATGGTGAAGTCTCCGCCACCGATCTTGTATCCCTCTGCATACAATTCTACATTGTATTTTCCAGGACGGAACTGAGAAGTATTATCGTATAGCAATTCAACTTTCTGGTTGTTGTTCTGGAACGCTACTGACTCACGTGCCGTGAATTTAGATGGCGCACCATTTACTTCAAATTCTCCTGAACCAGTTGCATCGTCGGCGATTACTGCGCCTTCAGGATCAAGAACTCTCACGTAAATGTCTTTTGGCTCCTGAGCAGTAAGCTCGTTTTCTGGCAGGTTGAAAACCAATTTCAGTTTATCAACTCTCTTCGCTTTGTACTCATCTTTGTCTTTCACCTTACCTCTTGAATTAACGGTCAGGATTTTAAGATTCTGAGCTCTCAAAGCTGCTGCTTTACTTACTTTCTCACTTAGCTCTTTGTTAGCAGCAGTGAAAGTAGTTACCGAGTCAGTCAATTCAGTCTGGCGTTGAACCAGTCTTTCTCTTTCGCTTGTCAAGGTACCAACATGTGTACTCAGGGAATCATTTGAAGCTACCAGATGCTCGTTTTCAGCTTTAAGCTGCGCGATCATTTCATCTTTTTCAGTCAGGAACCTTTCATACTCCTTGATTTTTCCAAGATACTTGTTAGTCTCAACTCTTCTGCTTTTGCTGAAAGCCAATTTATCAGCTTCCAACTTCTCTTTCATTTTGGTAAGTTCCGTAACGTCTCCACCCAGTCTTTCGATTTCAGCAATTTTAGAATCCAGAACGGTGGAAATAGAGTCCAGTTTAGTTTTGGTTACAGCCAGTTCTCTTGCTTTCTCAACTACCATTGATTCCTGTTGAGTCAACTCCTGTTTTTGAGTTGTAAACAAGTAGCCAAACATGGCCGTCGCTAGTCCCAGGACAACTACCATTGCCCAAGCTATGCTTTGCTTATTTTTCTGTTCTTGTTGCATTGAGTTTTAAGTTTACTTTATGATTTAGTTTACATGTTGACGGATTAGTCCGGGTCTACATGGTTTCGCTAGGTAAACAACCAATTTTGTGCCCTGTTTTCTGAAAGACCAGTGAGCCGGCTATATACGCCGAATTGCCTTCTACGAATAATACCAGTAAAAAAGCCTCAAATTCCACATCTGAGGCTTTTTTTCAACAAGTAAACTTTTGAGCAGATTTATTTAACTGGTAGCCATTGAGGCGCATTCACTTTAATGGTTTTGGGTAATCTTTACCCAATTTATGGTGTAAGAGTACAGGAAAAGGAAATTAAAAAACCCGCTATAATCCTATTTTAGCCGATATTTCGAACCGCTTTGACTCCATAAAGATCAGTTTTTGATAACCTTTCACAGAGTAAGCAGAAATCTGCCATAGATTATCCTTTTTCTGGCAAGTAAGCTCAATCTGCTTTTTGGATTCATAAATACGATTACGGGACAGAAGCGTAGCAAGTACTTTAGTGGGAGATTTGACTGTGGTATCGGTAATGATTTTCAGATAACGGACTGGCAGGTCACTATTCTCTTTAAGTGTGTACTCGTAGGTAGACGAATCTTCACGCGTCACATTATAACTCTGCGCGTAGGAAGGTCTGTTGATATCAGCCAGCATGAACAATTCAAGTTCTTTTTTCCAGTCAATGGCATTTGATGTGACGGTTTCTAGTTCATCATCAAGCTTCGCTGATTTCGTTGCCACAGGCTTCTTTTCATTCAGGTACACAATCTGGTTTTCTACAAATCCTTTTAGATCAAAATACCTTTTTACCTCATTTTCATCTTCACGCTGATGATCGCAGGAAGCGAGCATTGCTGTCATAAGAAATGCAGAAAAGTATATAACAGGAGCTTTAAAAATGGATTTTGTGCGGTTGATCTGCTGAGGCATTTGTAAGAATTCAGAATGGAACTTTAAAAGAACAGAGAGCCTTGTGGGCTCTCTGCGAATAACATCTTTTACAACCGTTAAGTTTTAGAGCAAACTGGTTCCCGTCATTTCCTCCGGCTTGGCAATTCCCATCAGATCCAGGATAGTCGGGGCAATATCTGCCAACTTTCCATTCTTGATTGGAGATTTGTATTCGTTATCAACCAGAATACACGGTACCAGATTCAGGGAATGCGCGGTGTTAGGCGACCCGTCATCGTTCATCATATAATCCGAATTTCCATGATCAGCTATGATAATCGAAGAGTAGCCGTGGTTTAAACCTGTTGTAACAACCGCCTGCACGCATTGATCAACAGTTTCGCATGCTTTTACTGCCGCTTCGAAAACGCCGGTATGTCCTACCATATCCGGATTGGCAAAATTTAGGCAGACAAAATCAACCTCTTCTTTTTCCAGCTCAGGTACGATCGAATCCCGGATCCCAAAGGCGGACATTTCAGGCTGCAAATCGTAAGTAGCCACTTTGGGAGATGCACAAAGCAAGCGACTTTCACCTTCGAAAGGTTTTTCCCTTCCTCCTGAGAAAAAGAATGTCACGTGCGGGTATTTTTCAGTTTCAGCAATTCGGATCTGCTTTTTACCCGCCGATTCCAGCACTTCCCCTAATGTGTTGTTAAGGTTATCTTTATCAAAAATGACATCTACTCCTTTGTAAGTATCATCATAATTGGTCATTGTAACATACTTCAAGTTGAGCTTGTGCATGTTCTGCTCGTGAAAATCCTGTTGAGTCAGAACTTCCGTTATTTCACGTCCGCGGTCAGTACGGAAATTGAAGCACAAAACCACATCCCCATCACTAATAACTGTGATAGGAATTCCCGCGGCATCTGTCGCAATAATAGGCATGATAAATTCATCAGTCACACCTTCCTCGTAGGAAGCCTGTACTGCTTGCAAAACTTCTGTTTCCGGAACATGCTTCCCTTCTCCATGTACCATGGCATCGTAGGCCAGCTTCACACGTTCCCAGCGTTTGTCTCGGTCCATTGCATAGTAGCGGCCGGTAATGCTGGCAAGTCGACCCGTAGTCATGCCCATTGCTTCTTTAAGCTCTGTTAAAAAGCCTAAACCACTTTTGGGATCACAATCACGGCCGTCTGTAAAAGCGTGAACAAAAACATTTTCAAGCTGGCGGTCAGCAGCAATTTTGCAAAGACCTTTCAGATGGTCTATGTGCGAGTGGACACCACCATCCGACACCAGGCCTATGAAATGTACTTTTTTGTTGTTGGATTTAGCGTAATCAAAAGCCTCTGATAAAGCTTTTTCGTGTGCCAATGTACCTTCCGATACTGCCAGATTGATCTTTACCAAATCCTGATAAACGACGCGGCCTGCTCCGAGATTGGTATGTCCTACTTCCGAGTTACCCATTTGACCATCAGGTAATCCGACTGCCAAACCGCTGGCTTCCAATCTGCTGTTTGGATAGTTTTGCAGAATACTGTCGTAAAAAGGAGTGTTGGCAGCTATAACAGCTGAACGGTTTTCTTCACCAATCCTGGCGACTCCCCAACCGTCCATAATGATAAGAATGACTTTTCTGCTCAATGTGGTGGAATGTTAAAATGTTGTTTAGCGAACCTATGGGGTTACTCTTCGCTCTTACTTTCAATAGGTTGATTATTCTCGTCTACGATCACGTAAACCTCCTCGCCCGGTTTCCTCATCAGAAACTTTTCCCTGGCCCATTTCTCAACCATTTGCGGATTTCCAAAAACCTCATTCCGCTCTTTCTTTACCTGGGAAATTTTTTCAAGTAGTTTGGACTTTTCTACTTCCAGTTCTTTCATTTTCATCCGGTTAGAAAAAACAACGCGAATGTTATTATTGTCTAAAAACAAAATCCAAAACAACCATGCAACCAAAGTGGCTACATAGAAGTTTTTCAATGTTTTAAATGACCAGAATGAATTACTTTTCATAGCAACACCCAAAAATGAAAACCGGAGCGCTTGGCTCCGGTTTATTTTATCAGAATTTCAATCCCGGGAAGTATGCGCTTTCGCCTAATTCTTCCTCAATGCGAAGTAGCTGATTGTATTTCGCCATACGGTCAGAACGTGAAGCAGAACCGGTTTTGATTTGTCCTGTGTTCAATGCAACTGCAAGGTCAGCGATTGTTGCATCTTCCGTCTCACCTGAGCGGTGCGACATAATGCTCTTGTAGCTGTTGCGTTTTGCAAGATTTACTGTATCGATAGTTTCTGTAAGAGAACCAATCTGGTTAACTTTTACCAAAACTGCATTTGCAATTTGAGACTCAATACCTTGTTGCAGACGGGTTACATTTGTTACGAACAAATCGTCACCTACAAGCTGGCATTTGCTGCCAACTGATTCTGTCAAAGTTTTCCAGCCAGCCCAATCATCTTCATCCATACCATCTTCAATTGAGATAATAGGATATTTGGCAACCCATTGAGTCCAGTAATCCGCCATTTCAGCTGAGCTCAACTTGCGGCCGTCTGATTTTTTGAAGTGGTACAAACCGTCTTCATAGAATTCAGATACAGCAGCATCCATCGCGATGAAAATTTCTTCGCCTGGTTTGTAACCTGCTTTTTCGATCGCCTGGATTACGATTTCAATTGCCTCTTCATTGGATTTAATATTCGGAGCGAAACCACCTTCGTCACCTACGTTCGTAGAATATCCTTTGCTTTTCAAAACGGTTTTCAGGGTATGGAAAACTTCAACACCCATACGAAGTGCCTGAGAAAAAGTATCTGCTTTGGCAGGCATGATCATGAACTCCTGGAAATCGATCGAGTTATCCGCGTGGCTACCTCCGTTCAGGATGTTCATCATTGGAACGGGAAGTGTATTTGCATTTGTACCTCCAACATAGCGATACAATGGCAGGTTTGCTTCCTGAGCCGCTGCTTTCGCTGCTGCCAGCGACACTCCCAGGATTGCATTGGCACCCAACTTTCCTTTATTAGGAGTTCCGTCCAGTTCAAGCATGATCTTATCAATCAGATTTTGCTCAAATACAGAACAGCCGATCAGTTCAGGGAAGATAATGTCGTTAACATTTTCAACTGCTTTCAAAACACCTTTTCCAACATAAACGCTTTTATCATCGTCACGAAGTTCAACGGCCTCATGCTTTCCGGTAGAAGCACCAGATGGAACAGCAGCACGTCCCAGGTAACCATTTTCTGTACGAATATCTACTTCTATTGTCGGGTTTCCTCTTGAATCCAGAATTTGTCTTGCATGTACTGACTGAATCGTACTCATTTGCAGCTTATGTTTTAATTATAAATTTTGAATATTTTAACGCCTACAAAATAACACAAAAAAAATCGTCATCCATAAGCGGCAAATCACTTTAAGCTAAATTTACAATTCGATAATACGGTCAATTCCATTCGAATTAAGCAAATAAGATGAGGGTGTATACCTCTGTAAAATAGAAAAACCTCCATTGAGGAGGTTTTCTGATCAGCTTGCGCTTAGCAATTTGATAAACTCGTCAAACAGGTACCTTGAATCATGCGGTCCTGGTGAAGCTTCCGGGTGATACTGAACCGAAAACGCAGGATAATCCTTTCTTCTGATCCCTTCTATGGTATTATCATTGAGGTTAATATGCGTGATCTCAATGTCGGGGTGGCTCTGGATCTCATCGGGGTTTACAGCAAATCCGTGATTCTGAGAAGTAATTTCACACAATCCCGTAATCAGGTTCTTCACGGGATGATTTAAACCTCTGTGACCATGATGCATTTTATAAGTAGTTATCCCACTTGACAGCGCGAGTAACTGATGTCCAAGGCAGATTCCAAAAAGTGGCTTTGCAGTCTTGATCATCTGGTTTACGCTTTCGACTGCGTAAAGCATAGCAGCTGGATCGCCTGGTCCATTGGATATAAAGAATCCGTCGGGGTTCCATTGCATTACCTCTTCAAAGGGCGTCTTTGCGGGGAATACTTTGCAATAGCAACCTCTTGAAGTAAGGTTTGATAAAATGCTTTTTTTGATTCCATAATCAATCACAGCTATCCGCCATTTGCTTCCCTCCTCTTCGCCAACAAAGTAAGGTTCCGTAGTTGTTACTTCTGACGATAATTCAAGTCCGTCCATCGAAGGTATTCTCCTTAACTCTTCCATGAGCAACTTCTCATCAAGAATTTCAGAAGAAATGATTGCATTCATTACGCCTTTTTCACGCACATGCCTTACCAAATGCCGAGTATCTACATTACTGATCCCGACGATCTTCGACTTTTCAAAATATTCCTGGAGTGAGAAGTCAGCAGTATCTCTGGAGTAGATCGCCGAAAATGTATTACATACCATTCCCCGGATCTTGACAGAGCTTGATTCCTCTTCATCATTTAGCTGTACACCATAATTACCGATATGAGAGTTGGTGTTGACGATAATCTGTCCATAGTACGAGGGATCCGTATAGATCTCCTGATAACCCGTCATGCCGGTGTTAAAGCAGATTTCTCCGCCAGTCGTTCCACGTATTCCCAAAGCTAGACCTTTGTATGCTGTTCCGTCTTCAAGCAACAACAGAGCTTCCTGTTTTTGATTCATATATGGTTTTTATCGATTTTCTTGGATTCAATGAGAATGCATATCAAAGTTATTCTCAAAAGCGGTGCAAAAATACAGTTTTTTGCGCATAAAAAAGGGTTAAACTAAAACGTTTAACCCTTCCAATATTTCAATTATCTTACAAAACTACTCTTTGTCAGTACCCTCAGATGATTCTTCTGCTTTCGGAGCTTCCTCAGCAGCTGGTGCTGATTCTTCCACTACCGGGTGATCCTCTTTCTTAACAGGTGCTGCAACATCAGCTTCAGCGGAAGTTTCTTTCTTTCCACCGCCTCTTCTGCTACGACGAGTTTTTGCAGGCTTATCTGCATTAGCAAGCAGCAGTGCATCGTTGAAATCAACAAGCTCAATCAATGCTGTTTCAGCAGCATCCCCTAACCTGTTACCCAACTTAATAATGCGGGTATAACCACCTGGGCGAGATGCAATCTTGTCAGATACTGCGCCGAAAAGCTCTTTTGTAGAAGCTTTGTCGTTCAGATAGGAAAATACAATCCTTCTGTTGTGAGTTGAATCTTCTTTCGCACGAGTCAGCAAAGGCTCAACGTACTTACGCAGTTCTTTCGCTTTCGCCAGAGTAGTTTCAATTCTTTTGTGGAGAATCAAAGAGGAAGCCATATTTGAAAGCATTGCCTTGCGGTGAGATGCTGTTCTTCCTAAGTGATTGTCCTTTTTACCGTGTCTCATTTTTTTGTTGTTTAGTTGCTTCGAGCTGCGACTGGCGCGCTACAGAATACATACTTATGAATGGAATAATTATCAATCCTCTTCCAGGCGGTATTTGGCAACGTCCATTCCGAAAGTCAGTTGTTTATCAGCTACCAGCTGCTCCAACTCTGTCAGGGATTTCTTTCCAAAATTACGAAACTTCATCATATCTGAAATTTCAAGCCTTACTAAATCTCCCAATGATTTAACATCGGCAGATTTCAAACAGTTATATGCACGAACAGAAAGATCCAGCTCAGATAGAGAAGTTTTCAAGAGCTTTCTCATACGCAACATTTCCTCGTCAACCTGATTATCTTCCTCTGCCTTCTGTTTCTCGAAAGTCATCGTCTGATCCGAGAACAACATGAAGTGTTGAATAAGAATGTTCGCAGCACCTTTCAGAGCATCCTCCGGGTGAATTGAACCATCAGTTTGAATATCTATCAAAAGACGCTCGTAGTCAGTCCGCTGTTCAACACGTGTATTTTCAACACTGTATTTTACATTCTTAATTGGTGTGTAAATAGAATCGACAGCAATGTAGCCAAACGGCAATTCATTTGCACGTGGCTCATCTGCCGGAACATATCCTCTGCCTTTATCTAACAAAAGTTCCATCTCAAACTCCTTTTGATCGTCAATATGACAAATCACTTGGTCTGGATTAAGAACCTCGAATGCATTTGTAAACTTACCAATGTCTCCTGCTGTAATAGCGGACACATTCTTTAGATTTACTACTATCCTACTCTCACTTAGATCAGAAACTTTTTTAAAGCGAACCATTTTAAGGTTCAGGATGATTTCTGTAACATCCTCAACAATACCTTCAATAGAAGAGAATTCGTGAAGCACGCCTGGAAACTTCACACTCGTGATGGCGTAACCTTCCAAAGATGAAAGAAGTATTCTACGCAACGCATTACCGATGGTCACGCCGTATCCTTTCTCTAAAGGCTTAAACTCAAACAACCCGTGAAAGTCGTCTGCTTTTTCCATGACGACCTTATCAGGCATTTGGAAAGCTAATATTGACATAGTCTTTGCTCCTTTTATAGTAGTAAATGATAGTTGATCACGCTACCGTTACCTTTGCGATCGCAAAATTGCCGTTAACGGCTAAAAAGTACTTCCCCCGCGCAACGGAGAAAGTACTGAACTGATGAAGATTGTTATTTAGAGTACAACTCAACGATGAGCTGCTCATTGATATTCTCAGGGATCTGCTCACGCTCTGGGAACGTTACGAATTTGCCTGATAGTTGCTGTCCGTCCCATTCAAGCCAGTTAAATCCGCGAGAACTGTGGCCGGCAAGGCTGTCTGTCACTGCTTCAAGTGATTTAGACTTTTCGCGAACAGTTACTACCTGTCCTGGGCGAAGAGAATACGAAGGAATATTTACGATCTCGCCATCAACAAGAATGTGTTTGTGAGATACAAGCTGCCGGGCTGCTCTTCTGGTTGGAGCAATTCCCAGACGGTAAACTGTATTATCAAGACGTGCCTCGCAGTATTTCAAAAGGTTCTCACCAGTGATACCTTCTTTTACAGAAGCTTTCTCAAATAAATTACGGAATTGTCTTTCAAGAATACCGTAAATGAATTTTACCTTTTGCTTTTCCATTAACTGTAAAGCATACTCTGATTTCTT
>NZ_JBHYGF010000041.1:0-4418 GCF_051859145.1 Dyadobacter sp. | reverse complement strand
CGGCGACCCTTACCATGAATTCCTGGAGGGTAATTTTTCTTAGCAAGCGCTTTGCTTGGACCCATAATGGGTTCTCCGTAACGTCTTGCAATCTTCGATTTGGGACCTGTATAACGTGCCATTAAAAACTTTTTTGTTTAACTATTAAATTGAAACCATTCAGTAACCCCAGTGTCCAAATTACGAATGGGTATTTTACTATACTCTACGACGCTTTGGAGGACGGCAGCCATTGTGTGGCAGCGGAGTAATGTCACGGATTGTTGTTACTTCAATCCCTGCATTCTGTATTGTACGAATAGCTGATTCGCGTCCTGATCCAGGTCCTTTAACGAAAACCTCTGCTTTACGCATTCCCAGATCAAAGGCAACCTGCGCCGCGCTTTGAGCTGCTGTTTGTGCAGCGTAAGGAGTATTCTTCTTTGATCCACGAAATCCCATTTTACCAGCGGAACCCCATGATATAACCTGACCATTGCTATTTGTAATGGAAATGATTATATTATTGAAAGAGGCCTTAATGTGAACCTGACCAACAGACTCAACAACAACAACTCTCTTTTTTGCTTTATCTTTTCTTTTATTTTGTGCCATTGCTCAAGGGAAATAAGTGTGGCGAAGCCACCGCTCATTGTTTATTTAGTAGCCTTTTTCTTGTTAGCGATTGTCTTACGCTTACCCTTACGAGTACGAGAATTGTTCTTCGTTCTTTGTCCGCGCAGTGGCAATCCCTTACGATGACGAAGACCTCTGTAACAAGCGATGTCCATTAAGCGTTTGATGCTCAATTGAACCTCAGACTTAAGTGCACCCTCTACTTTATATTCACCAGCGATCACTGCACGAATCGCACCCGACTCGTCATCTGTCCAGTCTATAACTTTCTTATTCAAATCTACTCCCGCCTTGTCCAGAATTTTCTTCGCAGAACTGCGACCAATTCCAAAAATGTACGTTAACGAGATTTCGCCTCTTTTACGGTCGGGAATATCAACTCCTGAAATACGTGCCATATGATTAACCTTGTCTTTGTTTATACCGTGGGTTCTTCTTATTAATTACATATACCTTACCCTTACGGCGTATAACCTTGCAGTCCTCACTGCGCTTCTTAACTGATGCTTTGACTTTCATCTGAGTATACTTAAGTGTTTATTTGAGGTGATCGACTCCTTATTTATATCGATAGGTGATTCTTGCCTTCGACAAGTCATAAGGAGACATTTCTAATTTTACACGGTCTCCCGGTAATATCTTAATATAGTGCATTCTCATTTTACCTGAAATATGAGCAATCACTTCATGCTTGTTTTCTAATACAACACGAAACATTGCGTTTGACAATGCCTCGAGAATTACTCCATCTTGTTCGATTGATGCTTGTTTTGCCATTCGTAGCTTTATTACTTTACTTCTACCATTAGGCTGGTGTTGGCCGTCACTTTCTCTATATAATCGAATGTCGTCAGAATTTCTGCTTTGCCCTTTCGTACAACAACAGTATGTTCAAAATGGGCAGAATATTTACGATCAGTAGTTCGAATCGTCCAACCATCCCGTTCCTGTACCACTGCTTTTGTACCAAGGTTGATCATTGGTTCAATGGCTAGGACCATACCCTCCCGAAGTTTCACACCTTTTCCTCTCTTACCATAATTAGGTACTTCCGGACTTTCGTGAAGTTCTCTACCAACTCCGTGCCCTACCAATTCCCTTACTACGGAATAACCTCGGTCTTCAACGTATGATTGGATAGCATAACCGATATCACCCATTCTCAATCCATCAACCGCCTGATCTATGCCTTTGTAAAGAGATCTTTTAGTTGTAGTCAGAAGATCCATTACTTCCTTAGAAACTTCTCCGACAGGATAGGTATACGCACTATCACTATGGTATCCGTTTAATTTAACTCCGCAGTCGATAGAAATTATATCTCCATCTTTCAAAATGTATCCACTGGGAAAACCATGAACAACAACTTCATTTACGGAAATACAAAGTGACGCGGGAAAGTTATTAAAACCTTTAAAGGAAGGAATACCACCAAAATCCTTAATGTACTCCTCTGCAATCGAATCAAGCCTTTTCGTCGCAACACCCGGATTCACCCAAACGGCCACTTCGGCATGCGCTTTGCCCAGAACCTGAGCACTTTCCTTGATAAGATCTATTTCGTCCTCTGTCTTAAGATAAATCATCTTCTATTAGATAGCCACGCTTTCCGTTCTACCTGTTACCCTACCGGATTTCATTAAACCTTCATAGCGGCGCATTAACAAATAACTCTCGACTTGTTGCAATGTATCTAAGACCACACCAACCATGATAAGCAGTGATGTGCCGCCAAAGAAATGTGCAAAGTCCGTCGACACCCCTAACAAACTTGCGAATGCGGGTAAAGTTGCAACTATCGCCAACATAATCGAACCTGGAAACGTAATTCTATCTAAAACAGAACTGATATATTCGGAAGTCTGCTGACCTGGCTTAACACCTGGGATAAATCCACCTCCTCTTTTCATATCATCCGCGATCTGCTGTGGATTAACTGATATCGCTGTGTAAAAGAAAGTAAATACTATGATTAAAAAGGCGAATAGCAAATTGTACTGCCAAGTTGTATAATTTGCAAAAATAGTAGCAACGTTGCTGGCGAAGTCACTCTTCTCAGCGAAATAAGAAGCCCCAAGTGATGGTATAAACATCAATGCCTGAGCAAAGATGATCGGCATAACACCCGCGGCATTCAATTTCAGAGGCAGATACTGGCGCTGTCCACCCATAACTCTGTTACCTACAACCTGCTTAGCATACTGAATAGGTATCCGGCGAACCGCCTGTGTCAACATGACAGCACCCATAATTACGAAATAAAGAGCAACTATTTCGAGAACAAAAAGCAAGATCTGCCCACTGCCCCTAGAAACAAACTCTTTATAAATCGCACCTGGAAACCTAGATACGATACCTATCATGATAAGCATCGAAATACCATTTCCAATCCCTTTGTCAGTGATTCTTTCACCCAACCACATACAGAACATGGTGCCGGCAGTTAAAACAAACACAGACGAAATCGAAAACAAACTACGGCTTACCAAAAGAGCTTCGTCAGGCACTGTAGTGTTAAGGTATGCCGTACCTTGTACAAGTGTAACAACGATCGTTAAAACACGGGTAATTTGATTTAGCTTCTTCCTGCCAGACTCCCCCTCCTTCTGCATCTTCTGAAAATAAGGCAGAGCCATTGTCAAAAGTTGGATAGCAATAGAGGCAGAGATATAAGGCATGATGCCTAATGCAAAAATGGAAGCCTTGCTAAAAGCTCCACCTAGAAAAGTATCCAAAAGGCCCAATAAACCCTGTGACGATACATTCATTTGATCAGGCTCGACACCTGGCAATGCGACGTAAGACCCCAGACGGAAAATTGTTATAAACAAAAGAGTGTTGAGAATACGTGTTCTCAACTCCTCAATTGCAAATATGTGCTTAATAGTCTCTAAAAATCGTTTCATTTTGTGGGTCTACATTAGCTATCCTGAGCAACTATCAAATCACCGAACAGCGTAATTACAACTTGATCGCTTTACCGCCAGCCTTCTCAATCGCTTCAAGAGCGGTTGCAGAAAAACCATGAGCATGAATCTCAACAGCAGTTGACAGTTCACCTCTGCTCAGAATCTTAACTAGATCTTTTTTAGCGCACAAACCATTTTCAATGATTACCTCAGGAGTAATAACACTAACACCGATTTTGTCCACCAAAGCTTGAATTGCATCCAAGTTAAGCGCTTTGTATTCGGTTCTGTTAATGTTATTAAAGCCAAACTTAGGCAAACGTCTTTGAAGCGGCATCTGTCCACCTTCAAAGCCCAGTTTACGGCTGTATCCTGATCTGGATTGAGCCCCTTTATGTCCACGTGCAGATGTACCTCCTTTACCGGAGCCCTGACCACGTCCAACCCGCTTTCCAACTTTAACAGATCCAGCAGCTGGTTTTAACGAACTAAGATTCATACAATTCGTATATATTAAATTTCTTCGACTTTAACCAAGTGGCTTACTTTGCGGATCATACCCGCAATAGCATCGCTATTCTCTTTCTCAACCGATCTATTCAACTTGCCAAGACCCAGCGCCTTTATAGTAAGCTTCTGACGTTCCGGACGATCGATTGTGCTTTTAACTTGTGTAATACGTACTTTCGACATGACTACTCTCAGATATAGGAAATCGTAAGATTATCCGTTAAATACTTTCTCTAACTTCACACTACGCTGAAAAGCCACCTGATGAGGAGCTCTCATTTTCAGAAGAGCATCAATAGTCGCCTTAATAACGTTATGAGGGTTTGAAGAACCTTTGGATTTAGCAAGTACATCCTTGATTCCCGCACTCTCGAGAACAGCCCT
>NZ_JBHYGF010000040.1:0-13695 GCF_051859145.1 Dyadobacter sp. | reverse complement strand
CAACTCATTATAATATTCTTTTTGAGTCTTTTAAAATACGGGCCGTTCATGCTATGGACGGCCCGTATGCATATCTTTGTTATAGCATTTTACATTAATTATGACCAATACCACCCTGCAACCTGCTGATATTACGGACGAATTGCTCGCTACCTACGAAACGGTGATCGGGCTTGAAGTGCATTGCCAGCTGTTGACAGAATCGAAGTTGTTTACCAGGGATGTCAATCTTTTTGGAACAGAACCCAATACGAACATTGGTCCGCTGACACTCGCATTGCCTGGAACACTGCCCAAAATCAACAAAAAAGCAGTTGAGTATGCAGTTCGTCTTGGACTTGCATGTGGCTGCTCCATTAGCAGAAAGACTGTTTTTGACCGTAAAAATTACTTTTACCCTGACCTTCCCAAAGGATATCAGATTTCGCAGGATAAAAAGCCGATTTGCGAAAATGGAGGAGTTACTGTCTCGACCAAAGATTCAACAGGTAAGATAACAGAGAAATTAATCCGGTTTCACCACATTCACCTCGAAGAGGACGCGGGAAAATCGGTGCACGAGGGGGATCAGGTGGAAACTTTGCTGGATTATAACCGCGCGGGTACTCCGTTGGTAGAGATGGTTTCTGAGCCTGATTTGCGGTCCGCCGAAGAGACGGGTGCATTTGTTACTGAGATAAGAAGATTGGTCCGCTATCTTGGGATCAGTGACGGAAATATGGAAGAAGGCTCCCTTCGTTGCGACGTGAACGTTTCTGTTCGTAAAAATGGCGCAGCGGAATTTGGGACAAAGGTTGAGATCAAGAATATGAACTCAATCCGGAATATGATGCGGGCAATCGGCTTTGAAGAAAGAAGACAGGTTGCTTTGCTCGAAAGTGGCGGAACAGTTCAGCAGGAGACACGTATGTTTGACGTGGAAAATGGTCAGACTTACGGAATGCGAGTAAAAGAAACCATGAACGATTACCGCTATTTCCCCGATCCGGACCTTTCGCCTGTGATCGTTTCGGAAGAGTGGCTGAACGATATAAAAGGCAGCATGCCCGCATTGCCCCATGAATTGCGGGAAAAATTTGTGAACCAGTACGGAATCCCTGCTTACGACGCAATGGTGCTGACAGATACAAAAGAGATCGCAGACTATTTCGAGGCGGTTTGCAGTAAGACCGCTGCCTATAAAGCGGCTTCGAACTGGCTCATGGGCCCGGTGAAATCATTTCTGAACGATAATGGAGGAAACATCGCCTTGTTCCCGATCAGTGCGCAAACGCTGGCCGAGCTGATCGAGCTTTCTGAGTCAGGTACGGTCAGCAATTCTGTTGCGACGCAAAAAATATTTCCGGTACTCCTGGCTGAGCCGCAAAAGGTGCCACGGGACATTGCTTCGGAGAATAACTGGCTGCAAAACAGCAATACAAACGAGCTGGAATCGTTGGTAGAAGAGGTAATTAATTCAATGCCAGACAAAGTAGCTGCTTACCGGAAAGGCAAAAAAGGGCTGATCGGATTGTTTGTCGGCGAAGTAATGAAAAAGTCAAACAACACAGCCGATCCGAAGCTGGTTAACCAGCTACTGGCGCAGAAATTATCATAGAACAGTTTCTTAACAGAAATTCTCAGGCTTATGAAGAGGTTTTTAAAAGGGGGTATATTATCTGTGTTGCTCGTTGCGGGCGTACAATCCTGGGCACAGCAGCTTGATCCCAAGGATTTTACCGTTACCGGGAAAGTTAAAAATGGCGCGAAAGGTGAAAAGGTCATTCTTTCCAAATCCACGGCGGCAGGTTCTTCGGTAAAGCTGGATTCGACGCAATTAGGTGCTGATGGTAGTTTCTCGTTAAAAAGTACCGAAAGAGACCGCGGAAGCTTTTTTACATTAAATATCGCAGATCGCCAGAAAGTGGTTTTACTGGTGGAAGGAGGCGAAAATTTGAATGTTCAGGCGGATGGTACCACGCGTGATGCCAAAGGAAATGGAGGAAAAGCCGAAGTTACAGGTTCAAAAAATATGGAATACTATGCGCAGCTTGATAAGCTGATGCAGGCTTTTGCGGCAAAGGTGACTACCTGGAATGAAGAATACGCAGCCGCAGAAGAGAAAAAGGATACCAAGAAAATTGCTGAGATCCAGCAGAATTTTACAAAAGCGGATCAGGAACGTTTGACTGCGATCAAAGGAATGCTGCCTGAAATGGGAACTTCGTTGGTTGCATTGTTCGCCGCCAATAACTTTCTGAACCCGGATACAGATCTTGAAACACTAAAGAAACTGGCCGACGAATATGAAAAAGTGCAGCCTACACCTACATTGGCCAAAGGTTTTATCGGACAGATTAAACGGATTGCCGGCGTTTCAGTAGGTCAGGAAGCACCAGATTTTACGCTCAACAGCCCGGAAGGAAAGCCTGTTTCACTTTCGTCCCTTCGCGGAAAATATGTGTTGATCGATTTTTGGGCCTCCTGGTGCGGACCGTGCCGAATGGAAAATCCAAATGTGGTCAGAATGTACGATAAGTTTAAAGAAAAGGGTTTTGACATTTACGGAGTTTCCCTCGACGATAATGAGAAATCGTGGAAAGCAGCCATTACAAAAGATAACCTGAAATGGCAGCACGGATCGGAGCTGAAAAAATGGAATTCGGGAGTAGCGCAGACCTACGGGGTGAATGCAATACCAGCTACTTTTCTTATTGATAAAGACGGAAAAATCATCGCTAAAAACCTGCGGGGACCAGCGCTGGAAAGCAAGCTGACAGAACTGCTGGGTGCCCAATAATATCTTTTTGGTTATATCATGATAAAACCCGCAGGGATACTCCTGCGGGTTTTTTGTTGTTAATTATGTCAGATCGGATCTTCAAGGGAATAGTGAAACTGCAATGGATCCGGATAGAGGAAGTCGTACCGGTATGCGTCATTCAGTTTGCGATTTGAAACGATCTTGAAATCAGGCTGCTCGCCGTCAGCAAATGTGGGCGCCTCCCAGCCGAATTGCGCACAGGTAGTAATGTAAATTTCGCTGCGGGTTGGATGAAGCGGGGCTACTATGTTGAAAGTCTCGTTCCTAACCCCTTGTTTGAGCATAGCCAAAATAAGCGCGGCCCCATCGTCTCTGTGAATGTAGTTAACCGGGACCGTGCCGGTAGTCATATCTTTTTTCCCCTGCATGTATTTTCCGGGAATGCGATTGTAACCCAGGAGTCCGCCGAAACGAAGAACGCTAGCTGTGCATTGTGGCCGCAGGGAGGTGATCAGCTGCTCAGCCTGCGCCATTTCGGGATAATCCGACTCTTCCGGGCTGGTTACATCTTCTTCCGTAACAGTTCGGTTAAGGTCGGGGTAAATGCTGGTTGAACTGATAAAAAGGACTTCTTTCACCGGAGATTCCCTGATTGCCGAAACAACCGCTTGTATTTGCTGTGCGTAAAAGCCCGGCTCACGCTGGCTTGATCGCGGCGGAAGCGAGACAACCATTGCATCTACATTAAAGAATGCATTTACCTGGTCTGTATCTGTCGTAAAACCAGGAGTAAGATCGAGCAGGAAACCTTCCAACCCAAGTGCATCGAACTTTGCAAGCTTGGACTCAGAAGTGGTACTGCACTTGATTTGTGATGTAATAGGATCGCCAACCAAACGTTGTGCTAGTGCAATTCCCAGCCAGCCGCAGCCAAGAATGCCTATTCGTTTTTTTTCTATTTTTGAATCTTCACCTGACATATATTTTTCCCGACAGTCGAATGGTTTATTTAAAACAAATCAGTCTTATTGCACTACTGGCAGTCTTTACATTTTCCTGCAAGCCTGACAACAGAGCTGTTGCTGATATCAGTGATATAGATTTAAAAGTTGTTTCTGAAAATCTCGACGAGGAGCTGTTTGCCTGCAAGTCGGAGACAGAAGTACAAAAATTTTTGAACAAACATCCGCATTTGGGCAGGTATTACTTTTCAGATGCGCCGGTTGAGCCTGGTAAACTGGCAGGTTATCTCTTTAATATACTTCAAAATCAGGATTTCAGGACATTCAAGACGCAGCTTGATTCGCTGATTGGCGACCGGCAAACTGTCATTGTAGATTCACTCACGAAAGCATTCAAACATATTAAGTACTACTATCCTGCATTTACCGCACCAAAGGTTGAATTTATGGTCTCCGGATTTGCAGGCAATGATCTCTACATTTCAGACTCGCTTATCATCATTGGTCTCGATTATTTCGGCGGGCCTAATGCAATGTACCGTCCCGATGTATTTGATTACCAGCTACGTCGATATCAAAAAGAATATATTGTTCCTTCCATTATCTTCTTCATTTCAAACAGGTTTAACAAAATCAGTCCGGGAGATCAAACCTTGCTTGCGGATATGATCGGGTATGGGAAAGGGTATGAATTTGTAAGATATATGATGCCCGGAACGCCGCAAAGCCTAATTATCGGTTACTCGGAGGTTAACCTGAAAAAGACTTATAACAGCCAGCAGGATATCTGGGCGTACTTTATTGCGAGCAAGTTACTATATGAAAAGAATGTACTGCAAAAGCGTAAATTCATCGAAGAGCGACCATTTACGACGGAGATCGGGCAGAAAGTGCCGGGTGCTATCGCCCGCTGGATTGGCTGGCGCATTGTGAATTTGTTTATGAAAGAAAACAGGGAAGTTTCTATTGTTGAGTTGATGGAGATTGATAATGCAAGCAGGATCCTGCAGGAATCGGGTTATAGCGGCCAGCCGGACAAAGTAGAGTAGATTTTATTTACTTTTGCCAAATCCTGTTCACTCAACCAGCTTTTAATGCCATTTACCCTCATTATATTCCTGCTCCTGGTACCCGGCTTTGTGGTAATCGGTGTGTATCTTGAAAGAAAGGTATCCGCCTTTATCCAGGATAGAATGGGGCCAATGGAAGTAGGTAAATGGGGACTTTTGCAGCTTTTCGCTGATTTGCTCAAACTGTTGCAAAAAGAAGATATTGTTCCCAAAGCAGCCGACAGGCGCTTATTTCTGATTGCGCCTTTTATCATTTTCATCTCTGTTTTTGCAGGCTTTGCCGTAGTTCCGCTGGCTCCGGAGCTCGCAGGATCGGGCACGGCAGTGGGTGTTTTCTTTCTTTTGACAATCGTTTCTGTGGACGTTGTCGGACTGTTGATGGCAGGCTGGGGTTCCAATAACAAATTTGCATTGTTCGGCGCGATGCGCGCAGTGGCACAAATCATATCCTACGAAATACCACTTGGTTTGTCAATCCTTTGTGTAGTAATGCTGACACAAACGCTTGATTTACAAGTCATCAGCTATCAGCAGGGCATTTACTCGACTGAGCCTGTTTACCTTTTTGGAATGAAACAATTGGGTATAGATGTAACGCAGGTAGGCGGGATACTGACTTGGAACATTATCAGAAATCCCTTCTTGTTGATAGCTTACGTAGTGTTCTTCATCGCGTCACTCGCAGAATGTAACCGTGCACCGTTTGACTTACCTGAGGGAGAATCTGAGTTAGTAGCCGGTTTTCACACAGAATATTCCGGAATGCGCTGGGCACTTTTTATGCTCTCAGAATACGGAATGATGTTGCTGGTATCGCTTCTGGGCGCGATTCTCTTTCTCGGAAGCTGGAACACACCGCTTCCAAATATCGGCCCGCTTCGTTTGGCAGATTGGACAAGCGGAGAGCCGGGTACCTGGTTTGGCTACGTTACCGGGATCCTCTGGATTTTAAGTAAGGCAATGTTTGGTATTCTTCTGCAAATGTGGGCACGGTGGACTTTGCCCCGGCTTCGCGTGGATCAGCTGATGTATTTAGGCTGGAAAGTACTGACACCCGTGGGTCTCGTTCTCTTCTTTATCTCCGGTGTCTGGCGTTTGATCGGTATCAGTTAGCAATTTCCGCCCCGTCCAGAATGTAGTTCATCTGATAGATATCGTCTGCATTCAACTTTAATGTTCCCGTAAAAGTAAGTCGCTCGTCGGTTTTAAACTTCCGGCCGTCTTTTTTCTTGAAATTCAAAGTCATTACAGTTTCAGGTCCTGCGCCTCCGCAAAAAAAGCAAGCGCTGAATGGAAATGCTGAAAGCACGTACAGGTTTGCGTCCAGGTCAACAGGGAGAATGTAGCCGGTAATAGCTACCTGCTGGTTTTTCAACTTTTGAACACTTGGGCCGAAGGTAGGGTGGAGCATGTAAATGGATTCTTCGGCATACCACTTTTTCTTGAACGTTACATCCCGCAAAGTTTCCCAGGTTACCTTAACAGGCTCGATGGCGGGCTTGAATGCCAGGAGTGTGGTAATGCAAAAAAATAGGGTGGCCGCTTTCAACGATTTCATTTGCTCTTCTATTTAAAAGGGATTGAACCTGATAAACAAATTTAAGCAGATTATCATTCCTCCGCCAGTGTGCGGGATATATTCAACCGGTAAATTCCTGCCGAGGGAAGCGCCGCCGCAATTGCACCAACTGCCAATGCAGCAAATAGAAGGTATATCTCTTCCGGCAGCAATGCGAATTTACCCACTGAATAATGGAAATCCTGTTCAGCGGCTTTTGAAAAAAACCACAATCCAACCCGGCTGAGAATAATCCCGGCAAAAAAGCCGATAATGGCCAGGAACAAGCCTTCAATCAGGAGCATCAGGAAAAGAAAAGTTCGCGTGGCGCCGAGTGAGAGCATTAATGCCATTTCGTACTTGCGCTCTTTCAGGGAATTGTAAAGTGAAACAAAAACGCTTATTCCCGCAATGGTTATGATAATAATGGCAATTGCCCGCAATGTCTCGATCCCTACCCCAAGCAGCGAAAAAAGCCGGTTGATCTCTATACTTGGCAATGCAGCCTGCATAGAAGTATTCTGGTTGATCTGCCGCGGAATGGTCATCAAACCCATTGGGTTACGAAACTGGATCAATGCACTGGTCACATCCCTTCCAGCTTCGTCGGGCTCGTCGCTGGCGTGTTCTTCGGCGTGGTCGTGCTTTTCATCTGCCGGTTCTTCATGGTCGTGGATATCCCAGATACTGGATAATCTGGTCAGGATCAGCTGATCCACTACCGAGCCACTGGGTTGAAAAATACCGGTAACCTTGTATTTACGGTCCCCGTGTACATCACCTTCCCCGTCCAGTCCGTGAGAGCTTGCAAAAGTATCGCCGATTTTAAGTCCTGATACGCGAGCAACTTTGCTGCCGAGCGTTACTTCCATGGATGCATTATACACGTGCCCCTCGGCCACCTTTACCTTATAATGTTCTATATACTTGGGCGTGGTTCCCAGTATTCTGAATCCCTGGTAGTTGTCGCCCATTGAAAGCGGGATAACTGTTTTTACAAAAGGGTTTTTCCGTAATGCATCCACTTCTGCCAGCGGTACATTGCCAGTGGGCGCGTCGATCTGGTAAATGCTGGACAGGATCAGTTGCAAGGGGCTGCCTTTCGCGCCTACTACCATGTCAATTCCTTTGATATTCTTCCGGAACTGCTCGTCAAGCTGCTGGTTCAGGAGCAGAAGCAACGATATCATACCAATACCAAGCGAAAGCAAAAGTGCACTCAGGAAGCTGTTAAGCTTCTTTTCCTTGATATTGGCGATACTGATTTTGAAAAGGTTCATTGCTTTGATTTTTGCCGCCCGCAGAGCAGCCTTGATCCGTTATAAAATCACCTGGTTGGAAAATTCATCTTTCAGCCGCTGGTCGTGCGTAACCACCACGAGGCTCGCACCGATTAATGCGGACTGCATTTTGAGCAGTTCGATGACGCGCTGGCAGTTGATATCGTCAAGGTTTGAAGTAGGTTCGTCGGCAAGGATCACATTGGGTTCATTCATCAATGCACGCGCAATACTTACCCGCTGTTGCTCGCCCTGACTCAGCTGTGCTGTTTTTTTGTTTAAATGCTCTGCAAAACCCAGTTCATTGGCCAGGAAAATTGCTTTCTTCCTATCCTGTGGTTTTTCGGCAAGAAAATTGGAGAGCAGCAGGTTATCGATCACAGACAATGCACTGACAAAATGCGCGCGCTGGTAAATAATCCCGATACTTTTCGCACGGATCAATGCGACCTGCTCCGCTTCCAGATGGCTGATTGACCGGCCGCCTACGGATACTTCCCCGCTTTCGGGACGAAGCAGGAAGGCGAGAAGATGAAGTAATGTGGTTTTGCCTTTCCCCGACTGGCCTAAAATCAGCAAGGTTTCCTTGTCACCGCAATTGATATCAGGAAATTGAAATGTTTTTTGGGGAGAGTACGAAAACCTGAGATTGTGACTCGTAATCATTTCCTGGATCTTTTTTAGTCTGCAATGATAGCAAAGTTTTCTTGGTCATCCATTTAAAACGTGTGTTAATGCGCGGTTGTGGTCTATATCAGCTCATTTCCGCATACCGGAATTTGGCAGGTAGGTGTTCATTTTAAAAAGATTCCCCGCTACAAATAAATCTTTTGTAAATACGTTGAAATGGTGTTGAAGCCGTAATAAAACCGACAACTATCCTATTTTTGCAAAAAAACGATCTGAAAATGCGTAGACATTTTGAATTCAAAAGAGTATCCGGGGCGCTTGCAGTGATCATGACTTTTGGACTTTTATTAACAGGAAAGGAGGCCAGCGCGCAGAGCAGAGGCATTTTCGTTCCTTACTCTACAGCAGGCTTTGGCGTAGGTACATCCAGCTATTTCGGCGATTTCGCTCCATACAGAAGGCACGTAGCTTCTGTATTTAACATGATGCGTTGGAGCGTCGGCGGCAATTACACAAGGCACTTTACACCACGTCTGGCAGCCAGGGCAAGTTTCATTTACGGTCGCATTGCTGGCGACGACTACATTATGAACCGCAGGCCAAAATATGAAACGAACATCTTCTATGCGAGAAACCTGCATTTCAGAAATGATCTTAAAGAATTTTCGGTTCAAGGTATTTTCAAGCTTATTCCTGATAACAGAAGCTACGATAGAAGACCTCAGTTTGGAGCGTATCTTTTTGCAGGTGTAGCCTTAACCGCTCACAATCCCAAAGCGCTGGATTCATTGAATGGTGACTGGGTAAAGTTGCAGCCGCTCGGCACAGAAGGTCAGGGTAATGAAGGTTATGCAAAACCATACTCACTTGTTCAGTTTGCAGTACCTGTAGGCATTGGTTTAAGATATAAAATCAATCAGCGGTTTGATGTTTCAGTGGAGCTGGGTTTCAGAAAAACATTTACCGATTATCTTGATGATGCACACGGAAACTATGCCGATCCGGCAGTTTTTGCAGACAATCCACTTGCATTGGCATTGTCAAACAGATCTACGGAGCGTGTAGCCGTCAGAAAGGGAGCAGATCGTACGGAATCTTTGGTTAAGTTTTTACAAGTCAATTACCTGGTTGAAACCAACGATCCTTTTGCAGCTCTTCCGGCAACCGGCTTTGCAGCACCAGGTACACAGCGCGGGAACAGTCCTACTTTGACTGACAACTACCTTTTCGGAATGATCCACCTGAATTACATGCTGCCTTCGCAGATCAAATGTCCCCCGTTAAGATAACAAGCACACATTGAAATATTTATTTTCTAAATGGACTAACAGATACTTGCTTCGCCTTCTGGTAGCAGGTATCTGTTTTTTTGTTGCCGTTTTTGATGTTAATGCTCAGAAAATTGAGCTGGGCGGCGGAATTGGTGGTTTTAACTATAAAGGAGATATTGCACCTTCGCAGCGGCTCCGCTTTATCAGGCCGGGCGGCAGCCTGTTCTTCCGTTTCAATCCCAGTCAGGCATTGTCCCTGCGGGCCGAGGTAGCGGCTGGTGTAATTGCAGCGGCGGACAAGTATAGCAAAGACCCCTTTCAGGTAGCACGTAATAAATCTTTCAGATCAGGCATTTTTGAAGGTACTGCGGTAGCTGAATATAACTTTCTCAATTTCCAGGAGCGCCGTTTTGCGGTTAACTGGAGTCCGTACCTTTTCGGTGGGGTAGGTTATGCCAGGTTCAATCCTCAAACCAAAACCAGCGATTATAAGACATCTTCTTTCGTGCTGCCTTATGGGGTTGGGATCAAATATCAGATCCGTCGCCCGTGGAACATTGGACTGGAATACGGCGCCCGAAAGACTTTCACAGATTACTTGGACGATCTTGGTGGAAAGCCGGTTAACACGGACAAATTGCAGCAGGGAGATCCTTCTCTGAAAGACAACTATTATTATATTAGACTGTCGGTTAGTTACACATTTTACAAGATCGTTTGTCCCTGAGATATATGAAAAGACCTCTCCTGATCCTCTTAGTCGTGGTTATTGCAGGTGTAATTGGCTTTGCCGGTATGCGGATGTATACCAAATCATTTAGCCCCGAAGCTGTTGCCGAAACGAGTAAGAACGGTGTCAACGTCAAGGTTACTTACAGCAAGCCTAGCAAGAAAGGAAGACTCATTTTCGGGCGTGAGCAGGATAATGCATTGCTGCCTTACGGGAAGGTCTGGAGAACAGGCGCGAACGAAGCTACTATCATCGAGATCGGCAGCGGACTTACAATTGCCGGAAAGCCGGTGCAGGCCGGTACTTATTCACTTTACTCCGTTCCCGGTCAGGGCAGCTGGAAGATCATTTTGAATTCGGAGGTAGGTCAATGGGGCACCAATTATAATGATGGAAAAGATGTGCTTCGGGTAGAAGTCCCCATTCGAATCCGCTCTTCTGTGCAGGAGTTGTTTGATATCTACTTTGAGGAAATCCCGACTGGTGTCAATATGATCCTCAGCTGGGACCAGACAGAAGCTATTGTTCCTTTTTCACACAAATAAGATTGGTTTACTAACTTTGCCCGCATGTTTGTTGGAGCCATTGAAAAAGTAGACCAGTTTACCCGCCCGATCCATTTTATATTCCGGTACTACACGGGCAGCGATATTGTACCCGGCACAGCCACCTTATTTTTTGTCAACGAAGAAGGGTTTGCAATTACCTGCAGGCACGTCGCGCGCCAGATCTTGTACGCAAATTCTATCTATGAAAATTATCTCAAATTCAGGGGAGAACTCAGGAAGTTTGAGAAAGATCCAGGGTTTGAAACGCAGCGGACGAATCTTGAAAATAAATACAAGATATCCGCGGCTAATCCCATTCGTGTTCTTTTTAACTTCATTCAGTGCGTCTCAGCTTATAAGGCGATGACGATACATCTGCACCCTACGCAGGATCTTGCGATTATACAGTTCAAAGAATTTGAGTCGGTACAGTACCAGGGTTATGCGCAATTCTTAAAAGACTCACGATTCGCGAAACAGGGCCGGTACCTGTGCAGGTTGGGTTATCCCTTTCCGGAATTCACCAATTACCAATACAACAAAGTCTCGGGCGACATTGAATGGACCAAAGAAGGACGTTCCAAAACGCCGAGCTTTCCTATTGACGGCATTATCACCAGGCACATTGGGGAAGGCAGCGAGATCACCGGAATAGAAATGAGCACGCCTGGACTGAGAGGCCAAAGCGGCGGGCCATTGTTTGATCCAAACGGGACTATTTACGGCATGCAAAGCGCCACGCGCCACCTGCACCTGGGATTTGATCAGGTTAACAGGGAAGTAGTATCCGACGGACAGCGGAGGAGAGTATCCAATTATCCTTTCCTGAATGTAGGTCAATGCGTGCATGTGGATGTGATCAAACAGTTTTTAAGGGAGAAAAAAATCAAATTCTACGAACAGGATTGATCAGGTAGTTTTAATAAAGTCAACTCTTTTACGAGCATAAAGATCCTGACTATGACTGACCTGCAATACGATCTGATCCAACGCGAACTTTCGGAACCATACATTCTTCCCGAAGGTGCAGTCGCGCATTTTAATACTTACGGATATGTAAAGCTCAAAAATGTGCTGAGCGAAAATCTGCTCGCTTATTACGGAGAGTTGATCACGGATCTTGTTTTCCGGCTGAATAAACTGACTAAGCCCATGGAGGAGCGTACGACGTACGAGCGCGCTTTTCTGCAGGTGATGAATTTGTGGAGGGAAAGCGAAGAAGTAAAGGAATTCGTATTCTCCAAAAGGCTGGCAAAGATCGCTGCCGACTTAATGCAAACTTCCGGCGTCAGGTTATATCACGATCAGGCATTGTACAAAGAATCATCAGGTGGAATTACACCCTGGCATGCAGATCAATTTTACTGGCCGCTCTCCTCGCCGAAAACGGCAACAGTCTGGATACCGCTTCAAAGAACTTCCATGGAAATGGGCCCGCTTGCATTTGCAGAAAAGAGCCACCATGTTGAAATAGGACGTGATTTGGAGATTAGTGATGAAAGTGAGGCGCTGATGAACGAGGCGCTGAAACAATTTGAGCTGAACGAAACTCCATTTGATCTTGGTGAAGCCAGCTTTCACGCAGGCTGGCTGTTTCATCGTGCAGGGGCTAATACTTCCGGAAGTCCGCGGAAGGTGATGACGATGATTTATATGGACCAGGATCAGAATATCGTACAGCCCAGAAATGAGTACCAGCAGGCCGATTGGGAAACCTGGCTGCTTTCCCGACCCGTAGGTGGCCCAGCAGACAGCGAGCTTAATCCTGTACTATTTGCTTATTGATCTTATAATATAAGGAGCAGCTCTTCCAGTCTTCTGATGTCGTAAGTGGGTTTTTCATCAAACTGAAGTCCGGCCGGATTGAGATAGACGGTATCAATCCCGATCTGTTTGGCGCCCATAATGTCCGCAATCCAGTTATCACCTACCATGATGCATTCTTCGGGACTTGCCTGAGCCGCGTTCAATGCGAATTCAAAAATTTTCGGGTCTGGTTTCTTGGCACTGGCCGTTTCAAATGTGATCACATTTTCGAAAAAGTGGCCGATCTGAGAACCCGCAAGCTTCCTTGCCTGAATTTCATTAAATCCATTGGTAATAATGTGCATTCTGTAGCCGGTCGCTACTGCATAATTGAGCAGATCGAGTGCACCTTCGAGTAAATGCTTTTTGTCGGGAAGAGTATTCAGGTACAACTCGCCAATTTCTTCATGGTTTTCCGGGCATTGAATACCCAGATCTTCAAAAACGAGCCGAAATCGGTTTTGACGTATATAGGTATGGTGAATTTGTCCGCGGTCAAACATGTCCCACAAAGACAGATTAACTTTCAAGAAACATTGAATGAAATCCTCCATGGACGTTATTCCATGATTTTGGAGTGTGAGTGTATGAAAAATTTCTTCCAGTGACTCGGATGAATTTCTATCAAAATCCCATAGTGTGTGATCGAGATCGAAAAAAATATGCTTGTACTTCATTCT
Organism: Dyadobacter sp.; assembly: GCF_051859145.1. Taxonomy (GTDB): domain Bacteria; phylum Bacteroidota; class Bacteroidia; order Cytophagales; family Spirosomataceae; genus Dyadobacter. Next base: position 417 of record NZ_JBHYGF010000040.1, on the reverse strand, counting down.
GTGAAAAGTTCAATATTTATTAAAAAAGTGAAATTTCAAATTTCGTTGGTTGCGCAATAAAGATATCGCGAACAAATAAGTCGATCTCTCAGGAATAAGCGTATATTTATATGATAAGTTCTATTAAATATTTTAAAAGGCACATATATACGTAGTAAACTAAGGTAAAGGTGAAAAAAGCTGCCTGGTTGTTAACATGTGTTAATGAAAATCGATTTCGAAAAAAAAGAAACTCAAACGTTTGCAAATTATTTGCTAAATCTATTTCTTTGATTCGTATAATTTGAAATACAGATAATTACTTCAATTTTTTCACCAGACAGAAAGGAGAAACAATATCGACGAACCGCTCTACGTTAACTAAATCGAATAATAAAAATGGAGAAAGTCCAAGTTAGCGACAGTGAGTTGGTGACG
>NZ_JBHYGF010000039.1:0-13742 GCF_051859145.1 Dyadobacter sp. | reverse complement strand
GATAATGCTTGTTTCATCGCCTCGCTATCCGGTTTAAAAATGTTATTTGCTATCCGAAGAAGGAACGAGCCGGGCTTTCAAGTCGGGCTCCTTCATATCCTTGTCTAGTGGAAATATCGGTCTTTTCACCCGCTTGTATTCAAGACCTTCCAGGTTCTGATCTACGCCGCCCGGCGTAAGTGACAAAGTCCAATCCGCGCGCATGTTGTAAAGCTCTGGTTCGAGGTACCCGATTTTCACAACCACCACATCCGCCTTGCGCGGGTTTAATCCCAGTCGGGTAAAATCAGCTTCCTTGTGGTAAGGCTTGCGTTTTTTCGTCACGATCACACTCACGCTGCCCACTTTTACAACCACTTCCGTTTCCGCATTCCGGTCGCCGTGCTCGATAGCAGTTACGGTTCCTTTCAGGCGCACAGGCGGAGCAAAGCGGGAATCTACTTTTGCGCCCGCCAATGCATCTATCTGACCACCAACACCTACTTCGACTGCCTTCGCGACCAATTCCGGGCCGGGAATTGAAGCATAGATCAGCGTTTTGCCATTTTCCTTTTGAAATTCTGGTCTCTTTAAAATCTCCGTGATCGTCCAGGTAACATCGCCTGCACCGCCGGCAGTGGGGTTATCACCCGAATCGCTGATGAAATAGGGCGTTTTGTCGCTGTTAACAGCTTTGTCCAATGCTTCCTTCAAAGTGCCGGTCGGAGCTACGAATGCAAATTCTTTCCGTACATCCCAGAAGCTTTTAGCCAATTTTTCCGCGGTACTTGTCACAGCCTTTTTGTCGTCGCCGGTCACCATTACCACCGCGTGGTTACGAGGTTCGTCGGCCCAGGCATAGCCTACCCACATGGCCGCGTCAATAATTCCTTTTTGCATGGAAGCTGGTGTGACTGCTGCGTAGATCCGTTTTCCAGGTTCAATGCGGGTAGAAGTTTTCTCGCCTGGCAGCAGCACAGGAATGGGTATCCACGCCTTGTAAGCAGGTTTTCCCTTGCCGCTTTCGAGTCTGTCGAGCAGGTTTACCACTGCGCGTTTCTTGGTTTGCATGGCATCTTCGTGCGGCGCCATCCGGTAGCAGGTAATCAGGTCGGTGTTTTGTGCCAAACGCCACGACACATTCCCGTGCAGGTCCATTGAAGTTGAAATTAGCGTTTTCGTGCCCACTACTTCCCTGATGCGTACAATGAAATCGCCCTCCGGATCGTCCAAACCTACTACGCTCATCGCGCCATGGATATCGAAGAAAAGTCCGTCGTAGGGTCCATTCTTTTTCAACAATTCAAGTGTTTGCTTTACAAGAGACTCGTAAGCCTCCCGCGTAACCGCGCCGCCAGGCAGCGATTTTCCGACCAAAGCAGGTAGCCACGTAGCTTTCGGGCGGATACCTGAATCCGGAGACATAAATGGATAGGCTGCAAAAACCTGGTCGCCATAGCGGGCGTGAAATGCCTCTTCTGTTGTTAATGCAGGCGAAAAAGTGCTGGATTCTATACCTAGTCCGGCAATTGCAATGCGGGGCGCTGCTTTTGGCGCAACGGAAATGCGGGTTGTTTCATTACTGCTTTTTTCTTCTTCCAAACTTTTGGTCAACGTAGAGGAAAGTGGCTGAAAAGTGCCGAGCAGCAAAGAAAAAACCGCGAAAAATGTAGTTTTCATATATAAAATTTTAACAAACCGGATTAAGGGTTTTATTTTGTTTAAACATAAGCAAAAAACTGTTGAACTATATCTCCGTCCGCCCACCAATGAGGCTATCCCGCATTTTCCAGACCCTTTTCTTTCTATTCATCTGCTGCACTGTTTCTGCGCAGAGTTTTACGGTCAGTACCAATAAAAGGTACCTGATGAAAGAGGGTAAGCCATTCTTCTGGCTGGGCGACACCGCCTGGGAGCTATTTCACCGGCTCGACCGGGAGGATGCTGAATACTATTTAAAAAAACGTGCGGCGCAGGGTTTCACGGTGATCCAGGCAGTTGCATTGGCCGAGTTCGACGGGCTTGAAGTTCCCAATCCCTACGGCGAGCGCCCTCTCATGAACAATGATCCCACCAAGCCGAATGAAGCTTATTTCAAGCACGTGGATTTTATCATTGACAAAGCCGCAGAAGCGGGAATCACAATTGCTTTTCTGCCGACGTGGGGAGATAAGGTTTTCAAAAACACCTGGGGAAAAGGACCGGAAGTTTTTAATGAATCCAATGCGGAAGTTTATGGCAAATGGCTGGGTAACCGGTACAAAACACGCAAGAACCTGATCTGGGTACTGGGCGGGGACAGAAATCCGAGGGCCGGTACAAGGGATACAGAGATCTGGCGCGCGATGGCGGCGGGTATCACAGCAGGTGCGGGAGGCGCTGATAAAGTGATGATGACCTATCACCCGCAGCCCAATCGCGAAGGAGCGAGCGAATGGTTTCATGAGGATACCTGGCTGGATTTCAATATGTTCCAAACCGGCCACTGCCGCGATGCAGAGGTTTACAACAATATCAAGCGCTCTTACGACAGACAGCTGATCAAGCCGGTTATCGACGGCGAGCCGATTTATGAAGATCACCCCGTTTGTTTTAATGCAAAAGACCTGGGTATTTCCAATGCTTATGATGTGCGTAAATCGGCGTACCTGGATCTCTTTGCAGGCGCATTCGGGCATACTTACGGTTGTCACGATATCTGGCAGATGTACGCGCCCAACCGGGAAGCGGCCAACAATCCACACGTGTTCTGGCAGCAGGCAATGGACCTGCCCGGCGCCAGCCAAATGAAATACGTAAGAAAGCTGATCGAATCGCGGCCGATAACCGACCGCGTGCCGGACCAGTCCATTGTGGTTGAAAGCGACCTGCCCGCCTACGAGCGCATTCAGGCGACGAGAGGGAAGGACTATATTTTTGTTTACACCGCCACAGGCAAGGCTTTCTCGGTTAATCCCGGGAAAATCACAGGTAACCAGCTGAATGCGTTCTGGTTTGATCCCAGAACTGGCAAGACCAAAGATGCCGGACAGGTAGATAGCAAGATCATCAACAAGTTCACTCCGCCAGATTCAGGCTATGGAAAAGACTGGGTGCTGGTGCTCGACGATGCTTCTAAGAATTATCCGAAACCCTGAACATAGGCGGGTAGTTGAGCTGCTGGCAAACCGCTGGCTGCACAGTGACTAATTACCACTACGAGCGACCATTGCTTGGCAGACCGGCATTTATGCTTAAATTAGTATAACAATTGTTATAATTAGTTTGTAAAAACCGAGAAACGGTATACTTGTTTATTCCGGGTAACAAATACGATTGATGCCTAAAACCCTTGTGAAATACACCTTCATCCTTCCTATCGCGGTACTGCTTTTTACCTCCTGCGACAAGAAAATCGACTTGCCTGATGATGTAGCGCAGGAAATGTCGACGCTCGTGCAGCCCGTTGACTATACCTATGATGTAAAGCCGATCCTGTCTGACCGCTGCTTCGCCTGCCACGGGCCTGACGCGAACCATCAAAAGGCTAACCTGCGCCTGGATGTGGCAGAAGTTGCGTACAAAAAGGAGGCTGAAAGCGGTTTGAAGGCGATCAAACCAGGCAAGCCCGGCAGCAGCGAGCTCGTGCACCGAATCCTGTCAGCAGATCCTGACGTCGTGATGCCGACTCCTGAGTCACACCTTACCTTGACAGCGCGTGAGAAAGCAATACTGATTAAGTGGGTAGAGGAAGGCGCCGAGTACAAGCCGCATTGGGCATTCACCAAAGTTGAAAAACCCGAAGTACCCCCGGTCAAAAATGAGAAATGGGCCAGGAACGCCATTGATCATTTCATTCTTAAAAAGCTGGAAGACAAAGGAATGATCCCGGCGCGGGAGGCGGATAAAACCACGCTTTTGCGCAGGGTATACCTGGACCTGACCGGCCTGCCGCCAACTCCCGAAGAAGTTACTGCTTTTATGAACGACCATTCTGCGAATGCGTATGAGAAGGTGGTCGACAGGCTGCTGGCTTCGCCGCATTATGGCGAGCATATGGCGGTACCCTGGCTGGACGCTTCGCGCTATGCAGATACGCACGGCTATCAGGACGACGGCTTGCGGACGGCTTGGCCTTTCCGCGACTGGGTAATCAAATCATTTAACCAGAACCAGCCTTACGATCAGTTTGTTACCTGGCAGCTGGCGGGTGATATGTTACCAAATCCTACACGTGATCAGCTGGTGGCGACTGGTTTCAACCGCATGCACCAGCAAAGTCAGGAAGGCGGGATTGTACCCGAAGAATATCGCGTAGCTTACGTCGCTGACCGGACTGATACTTTTGGCAAAACATTCCTGGGGATCACGGTTGAATGCGCACGCTGCCACGATCATAAATATGACCCGATCAGCCACAAAGACTATTACTCGCTATATGCGTTTTTTAACAATAACAATGAAAACGGGCAGATCCCTTATAATGGAGAAGCGAGCCCGACAATTACATTGCCCACGCCGGAAGCCGATGCAAAGCTGAAATACATCCATCAGAACCTGACGAAGGAAAAGTCGAAGCTGAATGCGTACGCCAACACAGCCGGGCAAAATTTCAATAACTGGCTTACCATGGCGCGCGCCAATCCTGAAAAGGCCATAACGGACGATAAGTCGGATTTGGTGGGTTACTTCACATTTGACGAACCAGCCGGGAAAGAATTTAAGAACCTCGCTGATCCAAAACAGAAGGCGACTGCTGAGGGCGATGATAGTCTGTCCAATGTGGCTTCACGTACTGGCCGGCTAGGAAAGGCGAGGTATATCTTTGGTGAAAATTCAGTTTCGTTCGGAGATAAATTCGCGTTTTTCGAGCGGGATCAGGCATTTAGTATTAGTATCTGGCTTAATCTTCACGATCCTTCCGTGTCCGGCTCTTTGTTCCATAAATCCAATGGGGTGATGAATGGGTACCGGGGCTGGAATGTATTTCGTGAAAAAGACGGGCGCATTAAGCTTACCATGAGCCACGTGTGGCCGGAGAATGCAATCGAAATTCAGACTGTCGAACAATTTCCACTGAACAAATGGACGCAGATCGGTTTTTCTTACGACGGGTTGAGTAAGGCAGCTGGCTTGAAGTTGTATGTCAATGGCCGCCCCGCGAAAGTGACCGTGCACAATGACCACCTGACTGAAAGTATTCTTTACGGGAAAAACAAAACGAACTGGTACGTGGACAGGCTCAATATCGGCCGCCTTTCCGATCAGCGGACGAAAAACTTTGAGGTAGACGAATTTAAAATCTATACAAAAGCATTAACCCCGCTGGAAATGCTGGGTATGTACAGTTTTAAGAATGAGGTATCAAATGCATTGAAAACGCCGCCAGCGCAGCTCAAACCAGAGCAGCTTGCTGCATTGAAAGATTACTACCTCACCAATATTGATCCGGAATACAAAAAGCAGATGGCCGACAGCCGAAAGCTGATAGCCGAAGAAACCGAGATTCTCGATAAGGAGATCGACGTGATGGTGATGCGGGAGCGGAAGTTTCCCCGCAAAACTTTTATTCTCAACCGCGGCGCTTACGATGCGCCAGGTAAGCCTGTTACCACGGATACGCCTGACAGCTTTTTCAAGATCCCTAAGGATTTTCCGAAAAACAGGTTAGGTCTTGCCAAATGGCTTACCCATGAAGACCATCCGCTTTTTACGAGGGTCACTGTGAATCGTTTTTGGATGAACTACTTTGGAAAAGGGCTGGTGATATCGAGCGACGATTTTGGTAACCAGGGCGAGCTGCCCACGCATCCTGAGTTGCTGGACTATCTGGCGGCTACATTCAGAGAGTCGCGGTGGAATGTGAAGGCGATGCAGAAACTGATCGTGATGTCGGCTACTTACCGGCAATCTTCGCGTGTGAATCCTAAATCCGCCGATGTTGATCCGGATAACAGGTTGTACGCCCATGGCCCGAGCTATCGCATGAGCGCGGAGCAGATCAGGGATAATGCGCTTGCTTCGAGCGGCCTGCTAACCAGGCGCATAGGCGGGAAGAGTGCATATCCTTATCAACCCGCTGGTTTATGGGAAGCGCTGGCGACCCGAAACGAGGTTACTTACAAGCAGCAGCATGGAGATAGTCTGTATCGGCGGAGCCTCTATACGATCTGGAAAAGAAGTTCGCCGCCACCGATGATGCTGAATTTCGATGCCGCTGAACGTCATTTTTGTGTGACCAAAAGGCAAAAAACGAGTACGCCGCTGCAAGCCCTGGTAGTGATGAACGATCCGCAATTTGTAGAAGCCTCGCGCGTGCTCGCGCAGCAAATGCTTAAAAAGGGCAAAACGCTGGATGAACAAATTACTTATGCATTCACGGCACTGACCAGCCGGCAACCCGACGCCAAGGAACGCGCGATTTTAAAGGACTTGTACGAGGAGGAATATGCCGATTTTATTAACAATCCAAAGCGCGTCAAATCCGTACTCGCCGCAGGGGAGTACCCGGTTGACAAATCGCTGGATCCTGTTCAGGTGGCGGCAGGTACCATTGTAGCCAGTACCGTCATGAACTTCGATGAATTTTTAATCAAGAGGTAAAAACCACAGCATGAGCTTATATAACGAGTTTGAAAACCATGTCCACGAACAGCTGAGCCGAAGGAATTTTCTTTCTAAAACCAGTCTGGGATTAGGTGCGGCGGCAATGGCTTCGCTTTTGAATGCGGATAGTTTGCTCGCTAAAAAACCTGCATTAGCCGGAGGTGAAGCGGCAGGACTGCCACTTGGCCACCCGCATTTTGCCCCGAAGGCCAAGCGGGTTATTTACTTGTTCCAAAGCGGTGCGCCTTCGCAACTGGAATTGTTTGACTATAAGCCCAAGCTCGAAGAAATGTGGGGTAAAGACTTGCCGGAATCCGTACGGAAAGGTCAGCGGCTCACTGGTATGACAGCGGGACAAAGCAGCTTTCCGCTGGCAGCTTCCAAATATAAATTTCAGCGGCACGGTGACAATGATATGATGATCAGCGAGTTGATGCCGTACACTTCCAGCATTGTGAACGATGTTACCTTCATCCGGTCTATGTTCACAGAGGCGATTAATCACGACCCGGCAGTAACGTTTTTTCAGACAGGTAGCCAGCAGGGTGGGCGGCCTTCGTGGGGTTCTTGGGTAAGTTATGGGCTGGGGTCAGATAACAAGAATATGCCTTCATTTGTGGTGCTGCTGTCCAAAGGCAGGGCAGGGGACCAGCCGCTTTATGCCAAGTTGTGGAGTAATGGATTTTTACCTTCCATTCACCAGGGAGTGGTTTTTCGCTCCGGTCCTGATCCTGTATTTTACCTCAATAATCCGGAAGGTATCGACAAAAGTAGCCGGAGAAGAATGCTGAATTCGCTGGCAAAGCTGCAACAGGGGCAATTTGAAAAAATACTGGATCCCGAAATCAACTACCGGATGGCGCAGTATGAAATGGCTTACCGCATGCAGACCGCCGTTCCGGAGACAATGGACATTTCCAAAGAGCCGGATTACATTTTTGATTTGTATGGAGAAGAATCACGCAAACCAGGCACATTTGCGGCCAACTGTCTGCTCGCGCGCAAGCTGATCGAGAAAGATGTAAAGTTTGTGCAGCTGTATCACCAGGGTTGGGACCAGCACGGAAATCTCCCGAATGATATTAAAATCATGGCCAAAAGTGTTGACCAGGCTTCTGCGGCTTTGATCACAGATCTCAAACAGCGCGGGTTACTCGATGAAACGTTAGTGGTTTGGGGAGGTGAATTCGGCAGGGGCGCTTATTCGCAGGGCAAGTTGACGAGGGATAACTACGGTCGCGACCACCACCCGCGCAGCTTTACAATCTGGATGGCGGGCGCTGGTGTGAAGAAGGGATTTGTATATGGACAAACGGATGATTTTGGCTATAATGTAATCAAAGATCCGGTGCATGTGCATGATTTCCAGGCAACTGTCATGCATTTAATGGGTATTGACCACGAGCAACTGATTTTCAAACACCAGGGGCGCAGGTACCGGCTTACCGATGTGCATGGAAAAGTGGTGAAGCCGTTGCTGGTTTAATTGTGGGATTTAAATGAGATCAACAATGTATTTTGAAAGTGGTTATTCGACTGTCAATGGGTTGGAAATGTACTATCAGATCCACGGATCGGGAGCTATTCCGCTGGTTTTGCTACACGGTGGCGGATCGACAATCGAGACGACATTTTCCAATATTATACCCTTTCTCGCGACTAACCGAATGTTAATCGGTGTCGATTTACAGGCTCACGGCCGCACGGGCGACAGGGACTCAGGCGTCAGTTTTGAACAGGACGCAGACGATGTGGCGGCGCTGATGCACAACCTGGGAATCAGTCAGGCTGACTTCATGGGATTCAGCAATGGAGGTAGCTCGGTGCTACAAATTGCGATCCGGCATCCTGCATTGGTGCGGAAGATAGTGACAGTAGCTGCCTGCACGAAGCGTTCGGGGTTAATGGAAGGCTTTTTTGATTTTATGAAAACGGCTTCGCTGGAAAACATGCCAGCTCCATTGCAGCAAGCTTACCTCGAAGTGGCGGAAAGCAGTGAAGGTTTGCAGACCATGCACGACAAAGACCGCGACAGAATGCTCGCATTCACCAACTGGCCCGAAGAAAGTCTGCGCTCCATTCAAGCGCCTGCTCTGATCATTGGCGGCAACAGAGATGTAATTACCATTGCGCACACCACAGAAATTTCAGACCTTATCCCCGGAGCGGAGCTGCTCATCTTGCCAGGCGTCCACGGCGAATGTATCGGGGAAATCTGTGCATATCAACCCGGCAGCAGATTGCCGGAGTTTACAGCTTTTGTGATTGAGGCGTTTTTAGAAAGGCAAAATAGTTAACCTAAAAATACCTTCGCAGGGATCTTCTATTTGAGGATGCATTCAACAGGGTAATGCGCATCCTCAAATGCTTTAACCAGATCAAGTGCAGCCTGCAACTTCATTCCTTCCGGACTTTTCAGGTCAGGGGCAATATCAAATTGTCCATCAATCCATTCCAACATTTTTTCATGTTGTTCTTTGGTTTCAATTGTTCTTAATTCCATAGCTAATTGATTTATTGTTCAAATGTAATTTGACAAATTTCCTGAATATTCAAGCTAAATCTATAAACTTTAGCACAACGCGCTCGTCCCAATTAGCCACCGGTTGCTCAATGGAAAATTGTAAATACAAGCTTAAACGAGTACTTTCCGTAGTAACTCAAATACTACTGAAATGAAAAATGTTTTAAGCTTTTTACTGCTCCTGATCGGCACGGCTGCGTGGGCACAGCTTCCTGCGGCTGATGATGTCAAAACTTCCAAAGGCCCGCTCAAAATCCAGCCTTTGAACCACGCCACAATGGCGCTGACGTGGAATGGAAGGACCATTTACGCGGATCCTTACGGCGGCGCCAAAACCTTCCAGGGCATCGCTGCGCCTGATCTGGTACTTATCTCCGATATTCACGGAGACCATTTTGATCCGGCTACTCTGGATGCAATTGACCTGAGCAAAGCGATTATTATTGCACCTCCGGCCGTAGTTGAGAAAATGTCTGAGGCGATGAAGGCGAAAGCTGTTACTGTTGCAAATGGACAAACCGTGAGTAAGCTGGATATTTCAATCACCGCTATTCCGATGTACAATCTGCCGGAGTCTGCGGAATCGCGGCATACGAAAGGAAGAGGTAACGGGTATGTTTTGAAATTTGGGGACAAAACCATTTACATCAGTGGAGATACCTCCGGCATTCCTGAGATGCGCGCATTGAAAAACATCGATGTAGCTTTTGTATGCATGAATTTGCCTTACACCATGGATATTAAAGAAGCGGCATCGGCAGTACTCGATTTTAAACCAAAAATTGTTTACCCTTATCACTATCGCGGCCAGAACGGACTAAGTGACACGGAAGCTTTCAAGAAACTGGTTAATGAAGGCAACAAGTCCATTGACGTGCGTTTGCGTGACTGGTATACCATTAAATAATTGCTGAGGCACAGTAATTGTCAAGTCTCTTTCAAATTTCATCATCAACAAACGAAAGAGATGCATTCAGCTACACCTTACACCAACAAGAACACCAATTATTTTTCCCGAAAAAAATTCCTGTCCGCGAGTGGCAAGTACCTCGCGGCAGGCGCAATCGGCACCATCGCTGCATCCATTAAAGCCGACCAGGCGCATGCGCAGGCACCCGGCAATATTCCCAAAGACGTCGAAGATCCCATTGTTCTTGAAAAATGGAAGTCGGAATACGACCAGCAAAGCGGCCCGGTACCTACGCCGCTTCCGCCTGATCGCCGTATTGGCTATGCAGTAGTGGGGCTGGGACATTTGTCTCTGGAAGAAATCCTGCCTGCACTGGGCTCTTGCAAGAAATCAAAACTGGTTGCATTGGTGAGCGGCACGCCTGACAAAATGAGAAAGGTAGCCGCGCAGTACGGAATCGCGGAAGCAAATTGTTACAGCTATCAAACCTACGACAAGCTGAAAGACAACAAGGAAGTAGACGTGATTTACATTGTGCTGCCTAACAGCATGCACAAGGAATATACGGTGAGAGGCGCTGCCGCCGGAAAGCACATTCTATGTGAAAAACCAATGGCTGTAAGTCAGGCTGAATGTCGGGAAATGATCGATTCCTGTAATAAAGCCAAAGTAAAACTAATGGTTGCATACCGCATTCAATATCAGCCGCACAATCGGAAGCTTCGGGAACTCGTTCAGAAAAAGGAGTTTGGACATGTGAAATTTGTAGATGCATTTAATTGTCAGAGCAGCGCCAATCCGGATCACTGGCGACATAAAAAGGCTCTGGCTGGCGGAGGTGCATTGCCCGACATTGGTTTGTATTGCCTGAACACCACCCGTTTTGTCTTAGGCGAGGAGCCCACAGAGGTCTTCGCTTACCAATATAGCACTCCCGGGAATCCATTATTCAAGGAAGTGGAGGAAATGGTTTCGTGGCAAATGCGTTTCGCCTCCGGCGTGGTGGCGAGTTGCGCGACGCATTATAATGTACACGAAAGCAGGCGGTACCGCGTGATGTGCGAGCGCGGCTGGCTGGATATGAACAAAGCCTACGCCTACAAAGGTCAGGATCTGATGACTGCGAAAGCTGACGGAATGATGGAATTGCAACAGAATATCGGATTGGCGGAGAAAAACCAGTTTGCCCTTGAAATGGACCATTTCTCTGATTGTATCATCAAAAATAAACGTCCTTTTACACCAGGCGAGGAAGGATTGCAAGACCAGATACTCATGGAAGCCATTTACCAATCTGCAAAAGAAGGAAAGCCTGTAAAGGTTGCCTCGGCAGTTACCAATCAATCGCTGCACGGTCCGGAGCCGGAACTTAGCTAATGTGAATAGAGCTGATAAACGGATTTTAGTTTATCAGCTCTATTGCTGAAACATATCGAAAATGTTTGTCGCGAGTAAATAACGGAATATTGAATAATGCACATGTCGCTGCAATCCAGACATCGTTTTCGGGAATGATACAACCACTTTCTTTAAGTTCCCTTTTTATTATAGCATAACTATTTGCAACTGGTTGAATGACATTCAGGATTTTACAGTCTGAGATCAATGCTTCGTACCGGGGGAGGTTGTACTGAATTCTGCTTGAATTCCGGGCGCCATAAATCAATTCTCCACAAACAATCGATGGCATGTAGATATGGTCAAATTGGCGCAAACAATTAATTGTAGAGATATTATTATTAAGCACTTCAATTGCTATATTAGTATCTAGCGCAACCCGCTTTATTCCCATTCTGCATCGATTTTTCCGAACTCGATGCTGATAATTTCAGCCATCTCATTTGCGGCAAGATCATCAATGCTCCCGGCATGTGCCAACACTTGCTCCAAATTACCTTCTGTGTCCATCTTCATTTTCATATTTTGTAGGAAGTTCAGCAATTCAGATCTGGTTTCTGCTCGTTCGGACAGAAGCGCTACATCTTGCTTTATTTGTTGTTTCAAGTTCATGAATTCTTATCTGTAAGCGTGCTATGATCATACAAGTTAGTAAATTTAAACTCAACCTACATTCAAAAACCGGCCGTCCACTTCCCTGATTTACCAAAATAGCACGCTCCATTTTCCAGAGTGCTGTTTCACTAATCAAACGGTTTTACTTCGTGTTTCCTGCATTTGTGCAAGGTTCTTTCAACTAAAATCCGGGTATTTGTGTTCAAATTACCGAACTCCGTTACTCCATGATGAAATCTTACTGGCCTCAGAAGCACACTACTCCGGTTTTGAAGAAAAACCAACCCGACGATTCTTATAAATTTCAGCCTTTGCCTCAACCTTCCGGCGAGTACCCTTTTCATCTTGCATTGGAAAAAGTGCTGCCGGAAGTTGATCCCGACAAGCTTGTTTTTCACATGCTGGGCGATACGGGCAGTGTCTATAACCCTGATTTTCAGAAGCTGGTTGTAGCTGAAATGGTGAAGCAGTATGAGGCGCAGGATGATACCGAAGACAAACCCCGGTTCCTGTACCATTTGGGTGATATAGTTTACAACTACGGAGAAGCGAGCCAGTATCACCGACAGTTCTTCGAGCCCTTTCAAAAGTATCCCGGACCCGTTTTCGCCATTCCCGGAAACCACGACAGCGACGTAAATCCTGATTCCAGGGTTTCTTATAAAAGTCTGGATCCGTTCACAGCTGTCTTTTGTGCCCCGGAACAACGTACAGTCGCATTCAGCAATGGAGCCGCACGCAAGAGTATGGTGCAGCCCAATGTGTATTGGACACTGGAAACGCCCATTGCTTCGATTATCGGCATGTATGGAAATGTAACCAAGTTTGGCACGATCACGGCTGAGCAGCGGGAGTGGCTTATCAGCGAGCTGCGTACTGCGGACAAGCAGCGGCCCGAGAAGGCCATTATACTTACGGTGCACCACGCGCCTTACTCCGCGGATGTTAACCACGGATCAAGTCTGTATATGATCGATTTCCTTGACAAGGCATTTGCAGAAGCTGGCGTGCGCCCGGATATTGTTTTCAGCGGGCACGTTCATAATTACCAGCGTTTTTTAAAAACCTATGCAGATGGAAAAACGGTGCCTTTCATCGTAGCAGGCGGCGGAGGTTATGACGAGCTGCATCCCGTGGCTACTACTTATGATACGCGCTTTACCGAGAAGCACAAGCTATTTGAAGGCGTATCGCTTGAAAATCATTGCGATACAAAGCACGGATTTCTGAAAGTGACTCTGGAGCGAAAGCAGGGAAAGGTAGAAGTGCGGGTGAATTTTTACACCCTACCACACGAAAAGCGCAGCCGGCCGGGCATTAACGCCGACCTGGCTGATCACTTTTCTATGCTGGTGTAGGCTGTATTTGTTATTGAATGAACTTGATTTTAGTCAGCGACATTAAAGGCTGAATGGGCTGTGCGCTATCATTTTTGAAAACGAGGTAAATGTCGTGTTTACCTTTTGTGGGCTCAATATCAATTTCGACAGGCTTGCGCGTCGGACGTGAAAAGGTCTTTGGTTTCTCGCCGGGTTTCAGGTTTTTGTTCTGATTTTCGAGTTCCGCCATTATTTTGGCCATATCTATTTCGGGCGCAAGTTCCACCTCTTTTTTACCGATCAAAGTTCCGGTAGGTGAGTCAAGCCGCAGCTCGATTGTTCCGCCTACTGCGCCTTCACGCTTCTGAGCAGTTGCTGCGACTTCCAGTTTATCAATGCTCGTCAGGTCAAT
>NZ_JBHYGF010000038.1:0-13904 GCF_051859145.1 Dyadobacter sp. | reverse complement strand
ATAGCGGGCTTCATCTTTGATCCTGTCCAGTTCCGCAGGCTGTACTTTTCCACTGAAAATCAGCACACCGCCGGCGGCGATGATCTGCTCGCGATAGGTTTTCTCAAAGTACGGGAGCGACCATTCCTTTCCTTCCACGCTGGTCAGAAATGCTTTATAAACCTGGCCTTCAATGGGGATCATAACACCTTTATAGGGAAAAAAGAGGCGGTCGAACTCGCGCGTAAGTGGTTTGTTGAGCGTAGTGATATTGGCCGGAACCTTTAAAAAGGGAAATTCTCCCAGCTCTTTCTCGCTGAAAGGAATTTTTGACAAATCAATGGAATCAGGTACCGTTTGGCGGTGATCCGTTACCGCTGATTTATGATTGAAGGTAACCGGCTCTGCCTGCGCGGAATGAACGTATGTAGCTAGTAACAAGGCATTTGATGCAAGAAATGCAGCTTTTTTAATTTTCATGACAAATGGGCTAAGTAACTGTTTGAGGACAATTATAAAAATTTTAGCCTGAATTGTATTCCATTTCTGCGGCACAGTTCCGTGCTAACCTTTATTGATGGTTGCCACAAACACCTCATTCCGGCAGCTGCATTCATTTTTTTATACGAATTGAAATTACATTATTGCAAAACAGAATTCCTGATCCTATTACTTACCACCAACCTTTTTTAACAATGGAAAATTTTACAGCTTCTGAAACGTCGGATTCAAGAAGAGATTGGCTTAAAAAATCGGCTGCGATCGCGGCGGGCGTACTGACGGGAACCGTGTCGCTGGCGGCACCTGAGAAAAAGCCGGTTGTGACCAGAAGATTGCCGATCGCGGTTTCCAGCTACTCTTACTGGCCGCTGACAGGCACCAAGTACCCGATCGAAAAAGTGATCGAAAATGCAGCAAGGATCGGTTTCGACGGCGTGGAAGTACTCCACCGCCAGATGACCGAAGATTCGATCGCTTATCAGAACAAATTGAAGCGCCTTGCATTTGATAGCGGCCTTGCTATGCCCCTGCTGTCCATTCACCAGAATTTCCTGCAACCAGACGTAGCGAAACGGAAAGCGGATATTGAGCATACTTTTAAATGCATCAATATTGCCTCGCAAATGGGCATTCCCTGCGTGCGTATGAACACAGGCTCGTGGGGTACCATTAAAAACAAACGCCAGACCGACTACTATACCCACGGCGTAGAGCCGCCAATTGAAGGTTACACCGATGAAGATGGGATCAAATGGACAATCGACGGAATGGGCGAATGTTTGCAGTATGCCGAGAAAGCGGGGATCGTACTTGCGCTGGAAAACCACTGGGGACTCTCTTCCAACATCGATTACCTTCTGAGAATGTACAATGCGCTGAAAAGCTCGCCTTCCATGGGACTGAATGTGGACACCGGTAATTTCGTGGGCGAACCTTATGCCGGACTCGAAAAGCTGGCGCCTTATGCTACCATTGTACAGGCCAAAACCTATTATGGCGGCGGGACATTTTACGATAAGGAAATGGATTATACGCGCATTGGCAAGATCTTCCAGAAAGCGAACTACAAAGGTTTTGTGTCGCTCGAAATGGAGGGTAAGGAAAACCCGGAAACTTCGGTACCCAAAAGTCTGGAACTGCTCAGAAAAGCATTCACATTCACTGCCTGAGCTGGCTGACCATCCTTCACAAAAAAGCCGGAGGTACCTGAGGAACTTCCGGCTTTTTTGCGGGTTAACACACTTACTTCACCGTTCTTTTCGCCCAGTTGAAAATCGTTGAATATACCTCTTCTCTCACGGGTTTTCGGGAAAGAACGAGATCGTGCATGCCGCCGGGTACCGCCTGAATGCTGTATTGGCCGACAATATTCTGCGCGCGCCGCGCGACTTCATTCACGTCCAGCACTGCATCGCCACTGAAAAATACGTCGCTCCATTTCTTTTCATCAATGGACTTGGAAGCGTGCAGAACAAGCACCGGCTTATCAATCTGCAAGCCTTGCAGCAACTTTTCCTGCGCCAGATGCACCGCACGAACCCAGCCAAAGTTGACAGGCGGCGCAATGAGCGGCTTGAAGCCGAGGCTGTATGGCCATTCGCCGTGATAATCTTTATGCAGGCTTTCTCCGTAAAGCGGATTAATGCCGAGATCGATTAGCGTTTCGGGATGTTTTTCAGCGCGTTTGATCATCAACGGAAGTGCCGTTTTTTTCAATCCTGATTTGATATTCAATGCGAATAGCGGACTGTTCAGCAGCACTGCGTCAAACTGTTCTTTTCCATTCCGCGCGTCTGCATACACCGACACAATCAACCCGCCGAGCGAGTGCCCCATTAATAGTACCTTGTCATTTCCCTCGCTGTGCAGGATATGCAGGGTAGTATCAATGTCGGGGAAGTATTCAGACAGTTCTCTTACGTTGTTAAACTTCTGATGTGCGAGCCAGGAGCGACCGTATTTTCGCAGGTCGACAGCATAAAAGTTGTAGCCTTCTTTGAGAAAGCGCTCGGCCATTTCTTCCTGAAAAAAGTAATCGTTAAATCCGTGCACGTACAAGACTGCCTTGCTGCTCTTCGGAGTTGCCAGTTTCCGGATGATCGTGCAGGTTACACTCCCTTCGTAGTCGGTGGGCTGTACAATGGTCGCCTGTTTGAATTCTTTCCCGAGTATATCTCCGAAATAAGTAACCTGCCCGAATGCAGCGCTGGTGCTCAGTCCGATCAGAAGCAGGTATCCCGCAAGTTTTTTCACTGGCTGTAAATTGAAAAATGAGGCATAAATATAGCTTCAACTATTCAATTTTCTTCAACTCTTCGCCGCGATCGGGTTTAAGGTTTACGGTCCGGAATTCGGGATTGGTATTGTTTTCGATGACAAAGCCTTTTGCCATATCAACCTCAATGCGAACAGAACTCGTAGTAAACTTGAATATATGTCCGCCCGCTTTCATATCAGCCGCCAAATAATGCAGGTGAAAGCCCGGCACGTTGGTCCTGGCGAGGTACGGAGGCAGCAGAAATCCGTTGCAGGTACCTTGCGTGTTTTTGATTTCAAATACAGCCTGGTTCGTTTTCAAATGCTCGGTTAAGGTGTGGTAAGGAGGCTTGGCAGGTCGCGCCGCGCGGGTGGTCATCGTTGAGAAATTACCTGTGATCCGCAGCGCGTATATACCATTGGGATTCAGGGTTTTCAGCAAATGCTCCTGTACGTTTTCATAGCTCAGGTTCTCGCCGGTGAGTGTGATAACGGTATCTGCTTTGAAGTATTTGACAAATGCCGCCGAGGTACTGTCTGCATCACTTACCTCACGCACAGAGCCGTCGTACGAAACCTTGTACACCCGGCCTTTGTCCATGATCAGCTCACCGTCGACTTTATTAAAGGTACCTACCCCAAAGTCGCCGCGCGTTTTCAAACCGGCTATATTGAGGTCCCCGTCGAAAACGCCGGCCATTAATGCATCGATGATAGAGTACTGGTACATAAGGTCATCCTTTTGCAAATTCTGCAATCCGCGGCTGCGGGAATTGTTAGCGACCTGACAGCCGCCGCAAACGAGCAGAAGCAATGCAACTGATAAAAAGATGGTTTTGGAGAAAGGGTTCACAGATGTGTTTGGGTTGAGAAATTGAATATAACCTAAATACGGCAGCAGTCCTGCTTTACTTACCTGGCTGGCTTGAAAGCGTGAATACAGGTTCAGAATAGGCGGGATTCGGGTTTAAATTGAAGTAAATGAAGGATTGCAGTGACGCAGTTGACTTTGCAGAAAAAAAGGACCAACTTAAAAACGCCGCGCTTTCCTGACCATTTCACCAATTACAAACCCGTTCAATGAAAAAGACACTACTCCTGTTACTGTTGCCCGCCCTGTCCATTGCACAGACACCACCAACTCCAATGTCGCCCAAAGCGGCCAAGATCCACGCGAAGGCACTGACGATCGACACCCACGCCGATGTACCCATTAACATGATGAAGGAAGGATTCGACATCGCTGTGGAGCACGATTACGAGAAAGACCGCTCGCAGATCGACTTCCCCAGAATGATCAAAGGCGGTATGGACGGAATGTTCTTCGCGGTATACCTGGGCCAGGGAAAGCGCACGGACGAGGCGAATGCAGAAGCGAAAAAGAAAGCGCTCGCGATTTTTGACAAAATACATGAAACCGCCCGCCTGCATCCGGATATCGCTGCGATCGCCACTACCTCGAAAGATGCCTACCGCCTTCAAAAAGAAGGAAAACGCGCGATGTTTATTGGTATGGAAAACGGCTGGCCCGTTGGAAAGGATATCACCAATGTGAAACAATACTATGATCTTGGACTTCGCTATATCACGCTCTCCCACTCGCTGAACAACGATATCTGCGACTCATCTACCGATGGCGACGGTCCGGAGCACAATGGACTGAGCAAGTTTGGAGAAGAAGTGGTAAAAGAAATGAACAGACTCGGTATGATGGTCGACATTTCACACGTATCGGACTCCACCTTTTACGACGTGATCAGGCTGACCAAAGCGCCGGTGATCGCCTCACATTCAAGCTGCCGCGCATTGTGCGATGTTCCGCGGAATATGACAGACGAAATGATTAAAACGCTGGCCAAAAACGGCGGGGTAATCCAGATCAACTTTGTACCCGGGTTCGTCAAAAAACCTTCGCAGCCACACGAAATGTCGCTCAAAGCTTTGCGGTTGAAAATCCGGCAGACAGACCTTTCCGATGCGGACAAGAAAGCATTGCGCGATGAGATGAAGGCAATTAACGAGAAGTACAAAGGTGATATGCCGACTATCCAGGATGCGGTCAACCACATTGAGCACGTGATCAAGCTCACCAGTGTGGAGCATGTGGGGATTGGCATTGACCTCGATGGCGGCGGTGAGGTAATTGGCCTGAAAGATGTAAGCCAGATCGGCGCAATTACCGAGGAACTGGTAAAAAGAGGCTATTCAGCAAAGGATATTGAGAAGATCTGGGGAGGCAATATCATGCGTGTTCTTGACCAGGTAGAGAAAGCCGCCGGGAACATCTGACACCCTGCTTTTTGCGCGATTTTGAAAGAAAATCGCGCAAAAAAATATATACATTTAGAGAAATAGTTTAATAAAATTGCAAATCTTACATTCTCTTAATGATTATCACAAATTGCGTTCAAACAAATGGCTAAGTCAGCGGATAATAAAAAAACAAAGTCAGCAAGCGACCTTCCGGAAAACGGAACACTGAAAACCGAAGGTCAGGAGCTGAATGCGGTCGAAACAGTTAGCCGTTTTACAGATTTTGATATTCATCTTTTTCGTCAGGGAAAACACTTCAAGCTTTACGAAAAGCTCGGCTCGCACGTGATGGAACACAAAGGCGTAGTAGGTACCTACTTTGCAGTATGGGCACCGAATGCGACCTACATTTCTGTGATCGGGAATTTCAATGGCTGGAACAAAGGCGGCCATGCGCTGGCGCCGAGGTGGGATAGCTCAGGTATCTGGGAAGGCTGGATACCGAATGTGGGCGTTGGTGAGGTTTACAAATATCACATTGTATCTCAAACCGGCGAGCACCTTGAAAAGTCGGACCCATTTGCACTCTGGTGCGAAGTGGCTCCCAAAACAGCTTCTATCGTTTGGGATAACTGGTATGAATGGGGCGACTCGGAGTGGCTTAAAGTGCGCAAGGAAAAAAACAAGCTGAATGCGCCGATATCGGTTTATGAAGTACACCTGGGCTCGTGGCAACGCGACCCTTCGGACCCGCTGCGCTTTTTGACATATAAAGAAATAGCCGCAAGCCTGGTTCCCTACGTGAAGGAAATGGGTTTTACACACGTGGAACTCATGCCCGTGATGGAGCACCCCTACCCGCCTTCGTGGGGTTACCAGATCACAGGTTACTTCTCGTGCACGGCGCGCCACGGTACCCCGCAGGAGTTGATGTACCTGATCGACCAGCTGCACCAGGCCGGAATTGGTGTTTATGTGGACTGGGTTCCCTCCCACTTCCCGGGCGACTTGCACGGGCTTTACCGTTTTGACGGTACCGCGCTTTACGAACACGAGGATCCGAGGAAAGGATACCACCCGGACTGGAAGAGCTACATCTTTAATTATGGAAGAAACGAAGTCCGCTCGTTCCTGATCAGTAATGCCATTTTCTGGCTGGACAGGTACCATACCGACGGACTTCGCGTGGATGCGGTTGCGTCCATGCTTTACCTCGATTATTCAAGAAAGCACGGCGAGTGGATACCGAATGAATTTGGCGGGAGGGAAAACCTGGAAGCGATTTCGCTGCTGCGTGAAATGAATGTGGCCGCATATACGGCGTTTCCTGACATTCAGACTATCGCCGAAGAGTCTACCGCATTCCCGGGCGTATCACGACCAGTTTTCGTGGGTGGATTGGGCTTCGGGATGAAATGGATGATGGGCTGGATGAACGATACCTTGAAATACTTCCAGCTGGATCCGGCATTCCGCCGCTGGCATCAGGATCAGCTCACGTTCAGTCTGGTGTACTCGTTTTCCGAAAATTTCATGCTGCCTTTCTCCCACGACGAGGTGGTTTACGGGAAGAAGTCGCTGATCAACAAAATGCCGGGCGACGAGTGGCAGAAGTTTGCGAACCTGCGCCTGATGTTCACTTATATGTTTACCCACCCCGGTACCAAGCTCCTTTTCATGGGCGGGGAATTCGGGCAGGCTGCTGAATGGAATTTTGAAAGAAGCCTGGACTGGCACCTGCTGGAACAAGCGCCTAATAAAGGTTTAAAAGATTGTGTCAAGACTTTAAATCAGCTATATAAAGACGAGCATGCCCTGTTCGACCATTCTTTTTCTAGTGAAGGTTTTGAATGGATCGATACCCAGGACCGCGAGAACTCGGTGCTTGTATATGCAAGAAAAGGGCTTGATCCGTCACAGAGTCTGATCATCGCATTGAACCTGACGCCGCTGCCCCGAAAAGGGTATCGCGTCGGCGTACTTTCGGAAGGCAGCTGGCAGGAAATTTTCAATTCCGATGCGGAAGCTTTCGGAGGCAGCGGCATCATCAACTACGATCCCGTTACCTCCGAAGCCCACAGATGGCACGGAAGAGCGAACTCATTGCTGGTGGACCTGCCTCCTATGGGCGCAGTTGTTTTGAAGAAAACAACCGTCAAAAAGCTTCTTTAAGGCCGGTAACTTACTTTATTCCAATCTTAGGCAGAGCTTTCAAACTCTGCCTTACTTTTTTTGCACATTTTTTTACCTTTGCCCATCACATGACCAAGGATCAGATGAAGCGTTTAAGGATAATAGTACTTTTTGTGTTTTTGGGTTCGGTTTCAGGTTATAGTCAAAGCTTGTCGCGTGTCACGTCCGGTGTTGACATCGGGCTTGGTTTTCAGGGCGATCAGTGGGTACCTTCTGCATTGTACCACCAGGAGCTTAGCCTGAATCATTTTCCATGGTTCCGGATCGGCTGGGGCGTGCGTGCCTGGGGCTATTATGCGGGAAGAACAAACCTGGTACCGCAAAGCAATGCATTCTCGGACGATACTTTGAAGTTTGGCAAGCTGAGCGCAAACGGGGCCAGCTTCGTATTCGGGGCAAATGTGCGTGTATGGAGATTTGACATTGGTGCCAATACGGACCTTTTCGGCATCGCGTTTGGCACGAAACGCAGCGGACTTTATTCAAAATCAACTTTCTACGAAGGAGAAGGCGCTGATTATTATAATGCCTACATCGGCAGCAACCCGGCGACATTGAATGCGCTTCCGCTGTTAATGGACAAGCAAAATGGACAGTCGGAAGTGTTCCTGCGTTACTGGATTACAGATCGCATCGGCTTGAAGCTGGGCTATGTGCATGGTCGGATTACGTACAGCACGCCTGAGAAGCTTGACAACGGACAGCGCCGGTTTTCGGCCACTTACGGTGTACCCTATGTAGGCGTATCATTTCCATTATACAACTGATCATTCAAGAAATGCCTGAAAAGCTGGTTGATTCGCATAAATATAACCTCTGGAAAAACAAACTTGAAGGAAACGGACTTGCTATCCACCGTGTAGACGAGCTTTACAGCCGCCGGAATGGGCACGGCGACGTGCTATTTTCATTGCTTTACACAGACGCTACGACGCCGGAAGGCCACAAAATTCCGCCGATCTGTTTTTTGAAAGGTGAAGTGGTAAGCGTGCTGGTTTGTTTTATAGATTCCGAAACAAAGGAAAAGTACCTCCTGCTTGTACAGCAGCGCCGCATTTGCGACGGTTCTCTCACCTACGAACACCCGGCTGGCATGCTGGACAGCGAAAGCGACGCGGCGGCAGTCGCAGCACGTGAGGTTTTTGAAGAAACGGGTATCCCGGTGGAAGTTTCGCAGTTGATCAGCGTAAACAAAGCACCGTTTTATCCGTCCACAGGCACGAGCGACGAGGCGATGTACATGTTCTACTGCGAGCTCGAATTAAGCGGTGAGGAGATACACAGCTACCATAACAAAGTGCAGGGCGTAGTTTCTGATCACGAGTTTATCAATACCTATGTAGTGCCGTTTGTGGAGGGCCACAAGCTGATCAATAATTCGAACGGCGTGTTGCTGGACTACCTGTATTTGAAGGATGTAGGAGACTGGGAGTTGCTGAAAAAGTTGTAATCCGATCAATCGGCCAGAAAATATTTTCAGCAAAATGGCCGAAAATCAAAATAGGGGCTATATTTGCACCCCATTACCGAGACAAGCACCCGTAGTTCAATGGATAGAATTGTGGTTTCCGGTACCATCGATAGGGGTTCGAATCCCTTCGGGTGCACAAGAGTAAGTTATTAAAACAAAACCCTGCAAATCGATGATTTGCAGGGTTTTGTTTTATACGTATATAGCAACCTATCCCGATCTGTTTACACTATTTCCTGAACTCTTCCTTAAAACGTAAAACTCCCCCTACGCCCTCAGGAACAATTATTATATTTCGATACAACTGCAGGTTGTACCGCGGAAGAGCCTCGCAATATTGCCTTATAATCACATACATGTCGGAATTACTCAACGTACTCGAAAAAAAGTATCCCAATCACTGGAATCAGCAAGACGATATCAATGGCATCAGGACAAGAACGCTGGAATTTTTATTGATTGCATATTCTGTGCTGGGTGTATGCTTGTCTGTCATGCACTATTTTGAACACAAAATACTGCTCCTTGAAGTGGTGATGTTCTTTGTGAGCTTGTCCATGCTTGCGGTGGGAATGCTTCGCAAAGGTATTCCCATGCAAAATGTGGCACATTTTGCTTTGGTCAGCCTGAGTTTCGCTATTATATCAACCTCTCTCCTTTTTGAGCCGGGAAATCATCTCATATCGCTCCAATACATCTTCGTGCTGCTGAGCGCCAGTTTTTACCTTCTGGGTGCGAGGTGGGGACTGATTTATTCGGTAACCAATGTTGTGATTACCTGCGGGATCATGGTTGGTCAGGCTTATCAAGTCATACCGTTTTTTGATCATCCATTTTCCGTGCAGCCGACTGTCCTGTTTTTTGGTGTGATCTACAATTGCGCAATGCTACTGTACATTCACTTCCGCTATTTCAAAGATTCCGAGCTGTCAAATGCGAAAGAAATGTTCCTTTTGGGAGAATTGAAAAATGCAGCAGCAGACGCGCATGACATGGCGGACTATAAGTCCAATTTCCTCCTCATGATTTCACACGAAATCCGTACTCCGCTGCACGCTATTGTTGGGGGCATTGACATTTTCATGAACGAAAATCCCCAGGCTCGCCAGGACCATGCGCTTGAATCAGTCAAACTTTCTGCCGCTGTACTCGATTCGGTGGTAGATGATGTTTTGAATCTCAATGAACTTGAAGTCAGCAAGATTACGCTGCGTAAGGAACAGTTTAAGCCACTTTCCATTGTCACAGACATTTGTCAGGTTCTTCGTGCACATGCGGACAGGAAACACCTTTCGCTCACTACAACCAGTTCGCCCGGGCTGTCAGACTTGTCTGTGATCGGAGATCCCGTACGTCTTTCACAGATCCTGATGAACCTGACCAGCAATTCCATCAGGTATACAGAAGCGGGTAGCATTGAAATTGATATCCGTGCGAAGCAAAGCAGCGATACAATGGTGGATATTACTTTCAGGGTTTCAGATACCGGGATCGGCATACCTGAGGAATTCAAGGCTGATATTTTTGAACCATTTAAAATTATCCGGTCAGCTTCCCGAAAACAATACCACGGCACAGGGTTCGGGTTACCACTTGTCAAAAAGCTCGTTGGCCTGCTGGGTGGAACAATCGAATTCGACAGCGTGGAAGGGAGCGGTACCTCATTTTATTTTACCATCACATATCCGGTACCGGACATTGTTTCAAGCCGCGGCACAAATTCGGTCGGCAAACCGGAGCCTTTGAAATTAAATGTACTGATCGCCGAAGACGATAAAATGAATGTGCTGGTGCTTGCACATTCACTTAAAAAGTGGAACCTGGATTTCGATGTTGCCGAGAATGGACTGCTGGCTTTGGAATTAATGAAAAGCAAAGAATATGATGTGGTATTGATGGACATCAATATGCCTGTCATGGACGGAGTCGAAGCAAGCAGGCACATCCGCGCGCTGGACAGTCCCAAAAGCAAAGTACCTATTATTGCTTTGACGGCAGCCAATAAAAAGATGTTTGAATTCAGCGACGACCTGGCGCTTTTTGACGACTGGATGTCCAAGCCATTTCAACCGCAATTATTATATGCCAGGCTATTACAAGTAGCTAAATCATCGTAGCTGGTATAGCTGCCTGGCCTGATTGAATGCGCAATATTATTTCCTGAATTTATCTCATTCCGACCTTCTCCAAGAGTAGTTCGTGCCTGTCTAAGCCTTACTAGGCTACGAACTATTTTTACACGATATACCCTCCTTGAAATGATAAAGCTTCTTATTGCATTCAGTGCGATGGCATTTTGCTGTTGCACCGGATCGGAAAAGCCAATTGATAATGAAACAGTCCTGCTGACTGACAGTATCGGCTCATACTCCCGATCCAGTTTCCCTCAAAATCAAAAGGCAATTCACCTCTTGTCTGATATACCAAAATCAATGGACTCCGTTTTGAGCAGGCTATCGCCGAGAGAGCGGAAGGTGTACATCAAGCACATGACAAAGTTTTACAGTGACCTCGAAGAGACGAGCAAAAATGCATATGTCACTGCTTCCCTTAGAAAATAAATAAAGTGAGTTGTAAACAGGAAAATTTCCCGTAAAATCTACTTGTCAGATTTAGCAACCACACCTTCAATTAATATGCAGTATTGCTGGCAACCCCGGCTGCCGGGCCATTCAGCTGTTCGGACAAAACTTGCCTGAGCGCCTGCTCATTGATTGGTTTGGTTAAATAGGCGCTCATGCCTGCCAGTACACTTTTCTCCCTATCCTCTATAAAGCTGCCCGCACTGAGTGCAATGATCGGAAGCTGACCAGCTCCTGCCAGTTTCCTGATTTGCCTGGTAGCCTCGTAACCATCCATTTCCGGCATTTGAATATCCATCAGGATAAGATCCGGAATACTTGTGGTACAAATGCCAAGAGCTTGCGATCCGTCTCTGGCTTGTGAGATAATGGAATTCGGCAAAAGTCTTTTCACCAGAATGTTTGTCAGGAAGAGGTTGGCATTGTTATCGTCGGCAATCAACACTTGGAGCTTTGCGCCGGAAACTGGTGCTGGCAGTTTTGTTTTTTGTTCAAAAACAGATGCGATCGTTTTCCTGGAAACCCTGTTTACAAAACCAACTATATCGTCGATCTTGACCGGCTTGCTCAGATGTTCCATGATACCGAGGCGGCTCACCGCTTCATTGACCAGCATATCATCGGCAGAACTGTGCAGAAGCAGAATGGGCAACTTACCCGGATCAAGTTGTTCCCTAATTTGCTCAATCATCTCAACACCATCCATCTCAGGCATGTGGAAGTCAATCACTGCCGCATCATAACTGCGTGTTTTGAGCAGCTCCAAACCCTCTTCACCCGACGGGGCCGCGTCCGTGCTGATGTGAAACAGATCAAAGATTGAAGCAAGGATCATGCGATTGTGTTCATTGTCATCGACAATCAGCACATGACGGATTTGTTCTATTTTCTCAAATGCAAATGGCTGAGAGTCATCGATCTTTAAACCAACTTCGAATGAAAAAGTACTTCCTTCGCCAACCTGGCTGGTCAGTTGCAGGCGGCTTCCCATCATTCCGAGAAGCCGGTTGGAGATGGTCAGGCCCAACCCTGTCCCGCCATACTTCTTGGCTACACTTCCGTCTTCCTGGGCGAAAGCAGAAAATATCTTCTCCACCCGATCTTCCCTGATACCAATGCCCGTGTCCCTGACCGAAAACCGGATTGCCTGATGCATAGGTCCCGCCGGTCCAACAGGGGTAACACTTAGTTCGATCTCGCCCCGGTCTGTAAATTTGGCTGCATTGCTGAGCAGGTTAAGCAGTACCTGTTTTAATCTGATCTCGTCCACCCAGGCGAACCTTGGCAATGAAGGTGCCAGGTTGAGCAGGAATTCAACACCTTTTTTCTGGATGGGATAAGAAACGATATCAGTCGCCTGTGAAACAACTTCAATCAGATCGCACCGGGCAATGTCCAGTTCCAGCTTACCCGCCTCGATCTTGGAGAAATCAAGAATGTCATTGATCACCGCCATCAATGCAGCTGCCGACTGGTTGACAATGTTGAGGTACTGGCCCTGCAATGCGGATATTTCCGTTTTTAAGAGTAAATCGGTGAAACCAATAATCCCATTCAGCGGCGTGCGGATCTCATGGCTCATGCTTGCCAGAAATTCCGACTTTGCTACACTTGCCTGCTCGGCAGCCAGTTTTGCAGTATTGAGCTCCTGGCGCTGGGCTACATCGGCTGTTACGTCGCTCGTGAACATCATGATGCCGCCGACCTGATTGTCATGTAAAAACCAGGGTCTTACCTCCCAGCTCAGGTACTGATCGTGATCCCATCCAGGTGGTCGCCAGCATTCTTCGTTACTTTTTACAATTTCGCCTTTGAGACATTGCTGGTGAATAGCTACCCATTGCTCACTGATGTTTGGAAAAACCTCATAATGCGGCCGCCCCAAAACCTGCTGATTTTCCAGGCGGTAATCTTCAATCCATTTCTGGCTGGTTGCCAGGTAACAGATGTTGGTGTCGAACATAGCAACCGCTGCTGGCGCGTGGGTGACAAATGCAGACAGCCTGGCTTTTTCTAGTAACAGCTCATTCTGCGTCGTTTGAATTTCGGTCATATCTGTGGCAATGCCCAGATACCCAGCTATTTCACCATCTTCCGAGCGGATCACAGTCACTGTCAGGTTCACCGTGATCAAAGAGCCGTCCTTTCGTCTGTAAGTCCAGTCACGCACATCAGAGCCTTGAAGTTCGGCGTGATGTACAAACGTGCGGAAACCTGAAATGCTGATATCGTATTCACCGGAAAGCTGCACCGCCCTTTGTTCCAGCTCACTGCCGATATGTAAGATTTCCGGAGAATGGATACCGACGAGCTCTTCGGCTTTGTAGCCCAGCATGTTCTCCGCACCCTTATTGAAAATGGTGATTGTTCCCTGAGGATCCGTTGCTATAATGCTGATTTTTGAGGCTGAGTCGAGTACATCCTGCAGCAGTTTACGCGATCTGGAAATTTCCATTTCGCGCTTTTTTCTTTCATTGATATCCTGAAAAGTACCGTAAAGCCTGACACATTTTCCATTCACAAATTCTGTTTTGCCAATTGATCTTACCCATAAATGGTTACCTTTGGCTGTAATCAATTCCAGCTCCACATCATATTCCTTCCCCTCCGAAATTGCATCATGCACGCAGGCTTTGATGAGCTCCTTGCTATACCCTTCCTTGTAAAAG
>NZ_JBHYGF010000037.1:0-14051 GCF_051859145.1 Dyadobacter sp. | reverse complement strand
CGGCTTTTTCACCTCGGCTTTCGGCTGTCGGCTTTCGGCTTTTTGATGTTGAGATGTTGGCTTTTATAGACTCAAATTAAAAAAGGCCGAAAGCCGACGGCCGAAGTCAAAAAAGCGAAAAAGTCACGCAGTTACCCTGCGTGACTTTTTCGCTTTTTTGAAATTAATTCTCCTTACGCTCCCACCGACTTCCTGATAATATTCAGTGCTGAGCCTGCTTTAAACCATTCGATCTGTTGTTCATTGTATGTATGGTTCACCGGGAATTCGTCGGTGGTACCATCATTATGATGCAACACGATGGTTAGTGGCTGACCTTCGGCGAATGTTTCCAGTCCTGTGATATCAATGGTATCGTCTTCCTGGATCTTGTCGTAGTCGGCATTGTTCGCAAAAGTCAATGCGAGCATACCTTGTTTTTTCAGGTTGGTTTCGTGAATACGGGCAAAAGATTTGGTTAAAATGGCACGTACTCCCAGAAAACGTGGCTCCATTGCCGCGTGCTCGCGGGACGAACCTTCACCGTAATTCTCGTCCCCTACCACGATCGTACCGATTCCATGTGCTTTATAGTCGCGCTGAACTGCGGGTACTTCGCTGTACTGGTTGCTCAGCTGGTTTTTTACTTCATTGGTTTTCTCATTGAAGTAGTTAACCGCGCCAATCAGCATGTTATTGGAGATATTATCAAGGTGACCACGGTATTTCAACCACGGGCCTGCCATTGAAATATGGTCAGTTGTACATTTACCTTTTGCTTTGATCAACAGCTTCAATCCTTTCAGATCCGTTCCTTCCCATTCAGGGAATGGAGCAAGCAATTGCAAACGATCGGACGTCGGACTTACCAGCACTTGTACCTGGCTCGGATCCTCTGCCGGTGCCTGGTAACCAGCATCTTCCACTGCATAACCTCTGATCGGAAGTTCCAGTCCACTTGGTTCGTCCAGCATAACTTCTTCTCCGTCTGTATTCACCAGTTTATCGGTGCGGGGATCAAAAGTAAGGCGACCTGCAATCGCCATAGCAGTCACAATTTCAGGTGAAGCAACGAAAGAGTGCGTGTTGGGATTACCATCGGCACGTTTTGAGAAGTTCCTATTAAATGACGTAATGATTGAGTTTTTCTCGCCTTTTTCAGCGCCATGACGCGCCCACTGGCCGATACACGGTCCGCAAGCGTTTGCAAGAACTACGCCGCCGATCTGCGCAAATGTATCCAGGTAACCATCGCGGTCCACTGTGTAGCGAACCAGCTCAGAACCCGGCGTGATTGTATATTCAGAACTCACTTTCAGCCTTTTGTCAACTGCCTGCTGTGCAAGCGAGGCTGCGCGGCTTACATCTTCATAGGAAGAGTTGGTACACGATCCGATCAGTCCCACGGAAAGTACCTCAGGCCAGCCGTTTTCCTTCACTGCAGTAGCAAATTTGGAAAGCGGCCAGGCCAGATCCGGCGTAAATGGTCCATTAATGTGCGGTTCCAGTGTAGAAAGATCCAGCTCGATCAATTGATCATAATAGTTGGCTGGATTTGCATACACATCATCATCAGAGCGCAAATGTTGTTGAACTGCATCAGCAGCGTCAGCAACATCAGCCCTTTCGGTAGCACGCAGGTACGCGGCACTTCTTCTGTCGTAAGCGAAGATCGAAGTGGTAGCGCCAATCTCAGCTCCCATATTACAGATCGTTGCTTTTCCGGTTGCCGAAATGCTCTCTGCACCATCACCGAAATATTCTACAACATATCCCGTACCGCCTTTTACAGTCAGCTGGCCTGCAACCCAAAGGATTACGTCTTTCGCAGCTGTCCAGCCGCTCAGTTTTCCGGTTAGCTTCACACCGATCAAACGCGGCATTTTCAATTCCCAGGCCAGTCCGGACATTACATCCGAGGCATCGGCACCGCCGACACCGATCGCGATCATTCCCAACCCACCCGCATTGGGCGTGTGAGAATCCGTACCGATCATCATACCACCCGGGAATGCGTAATTTTCAAGTACTACCTGGTGAATAATACCCGCGCCGGCACGCCAGAAACCTAGTCCATATTTATTGGAAACAGAAGAAAGGAAGTCGTAAACCTCCTTGTTCTTGTCAACCGCATTCTTCAAATCCTGTGTAGCACCTACTTCCGCCTGGATCAGGTGATCGCAGTGTACAGTCGAGGGAACTGCGACCTGTAGCCTTCCGGCCTGCATAAATTGTAAAAGGGCCATTTGGGCAGTTGCGTCCTGCATTGCTACGCGATCGGGAGCAAAGTCCACATATGACTTCCCGCGTTCGTAGCTCTGAGAAGGCGTTCCCTCCCACAAATGGGAGTACAAAATCTTCTCTGCCAAAGTCAAAGGCCGCCCTACAACTTTACGGGCAGCTTCTACTCTTTCTTCCATGCGGGCGTAAACGCCCTTAATCATATCCAAGTCAAATGCCATATCTCTTATATTATTGCTTATACATGCACAGTTCTCAACAATTGTACCACAAATGTTATCTGCTCAACTGTTTCACCGGAGGCGCAAATTTGGTGAGGTCAATACCCACAACTGCTGCCTTGTATTCATCCACATTCGGAATGCGGCCCAGGATCGCGGATAGCACCACTACCGGCGTAGAAGCCAGCAGCGACTCTCCTTTCTTGCGTTCTGAATCTTCAACAACCCGGCCCTGGAACAAACGCGTTGATGTTGCCAGTACCGTATCACCTTTCGCTGCCTTTTCCTGGTTACCCATGCAAAGGTTACAACCCGGACGTTCCAGGTACATCATATTTTCATATTCTGTACGCGCTGCAACTTTCGGTGCATTGTCGTCGAATTCAAACCCGGAGTATTTCTGCAATACATCCCAGTCTCCTTCTTTTTTCAATTCCTCAATGATGTTATAGGTAGGTGCTGCAACCACAAGCGGCGCATTGAACTCAACTTTACCCTGCTGCTCTTCCAGATTTCTGAGCATTTGAGAAACAATCTTCAAATCACCCTTATGCACCATGCAGGAACCCACAAATCCAAGGTCAACCTTCTTGTCATCTCCGTAGAAAGAAATCGGGCGGATTGTATCGTGGGTATATCTTTTCGATACGTCTTTATTATTCACATCCGGATCTGCAATCATCGGTTCGATAATCGCGTCGAGGTCGATCTCAACTTCTGCATAATATTTCGCATTCGCGTCCGGCACCAGTGCAGGCTTCTCACCTGACTTGATCTCAGCAATGCGTTTATCCGCTTTGTTGATCAATCCCTGCAGAACTTGCTTGTGGTTCTCCATTCCCTTGTCGATCATAATCTGGATCCTGTTTTTCGCAATTTCCAGTGATTCGATCAAGGTATCGTCTTCCGAAATACAGATAGAAGCTTTCGCTTTCATTTCGGCAGTCCAGTCGGTAAATGTAAATGCCTGGTCAGCAGGCAGCGTACCCAGATGCACTTCGATAATGCGACCCTGGAATACGTTCTCGCCTCCAAATTTTTGAAGCATTTGCGCCTGTGTGGCATGAACAACGTCGCGGAAGTCCATATGTTCTTTCATTTCTCCCTTGAAAGTCACTTTCACCGATTCAGGAATCGGCATGGAAACTTCGCCGGTTGCCAGTGCAATTGCCACGGTTCCCGAATCAGCTCCAAATGCAACTCCTTTTGACATTCTTGTATGAGAGTCACCACCGATGATGATTGCCCATTCGTCCACGGTAATATCATTCAATACCTTGTGGATTACATCCGTCATCGAGTGGTATTCACCTTTCGGGTCGCGGGCAGTAATCAAACCGAAATCATTCATAAACTTCATCAGCTTAGGAATATTCGCCTGCGCTTTCTTATCCCAAACCGAAGCAGTGTGACAGCCGGATTGGTAGGCTCCATCTACAATCGGAGATATGGTTGTTGCCGCCATGGATTCCAGTTCCTGCGCGGTCATCAATCCCGTAGTATCCTGCGATCCCACGATATTTACTTCCACACGAACATCCGAACCGGCGTGCAGCACTTTACCGGGGGTAGTACCAACCGCATTTCTGTTGAATATCTTTTCAACCGCAGTCAAACCTTGTCCTTCATTCGAAATTTCCTTTGAAGCAGCGAATACCGGAGTCGGTTCAATGCCCAATATTTTCGCCGCAACAGTCTGGATCTTTTTACCAAATACAATGGCGTACGATCCGCCGGCGCGGATAAATTCCTTTTTCTGAGGCGTAAGCGCTTTTGAAATATCAATAAGCTCCTGGTCGCCATTATACAGTTTCTTTGTTTTTGTATTAATGGTCAAAACAGTGCCGGTAGCTACTGAGTAGACTTCCTCCAAAATAGGATCGTTGTTCTCATTGCGAACCACATTCCCGTTCTCGTCCACTTTCTTCACCCAGTTTTTCAGGTCGATACCAATACCACCTGTTACGTCCACCGTCGTCAGGAAGATCGGAGAGATACCGTTGGTACCGCCTACAATCGGAGCAATATTTACAAACGGAACATACGGACTTGCTTGCTTACCAGTCCAAAGCGCCACATTATTTACACCCGACATCCTCGATGAACCTACGCCCATCGTACCTTTCTCGGCAATCAGCATCACGCTCTTGTCAGGATGCTCTGCCTGCAACGCTTTGATCTCGCGCTGAGCCTGTGGGGTGATCATGCATTGGCCGTGCAGCTCACGGTCAGAACGCGAATGCGCCTGGTTTCCGGGAGAAAGTAAATCGGTCGAAATGTCACCCTCGCCGGCGATAAACGTAACGATCTTGATTTCTTCCGGTACTTCTGGAAGTTTGGTAAAAAACTCTGCTCTTGCGTAGCTTTCCAGGATTTCTCTTGCGATCTCATTGCCGCTTTTGAAAGCATCTTTGAGACGGTCTGTGTCTGCATCGTACAGGTAAACCTGCGTTTTCAGTACCTCCGCAGCCTGTTTTGCAATAAACAGGTCTTCACCCAATGCAAGGTCGAGCAACACACCAATGGAAGGCCCGCCTTTCATGTGCGACAGCAGCTCAAATGCAAATGCAGGTGATATCTCGGCAACAATGGATTCTCCAAGAATGATCTCTTTCAGGAACCTGGCTTTTACGCCGGCTGCACTCGTGGTACCTGGTAATGTATTATAAATAAAAAATTTAAGTGAATCGGCGCGGTGTTCATTTTCTGAATCTTTGATCTGGGCGATGATCTCTCCCAGCAATTCTGCGCCATCAATCGGCTTCGGATGAAGCCCCAGGGTTTTTCTTTCTTCAATCTCTTTAATGTAATCCTGATAGATATTCATGATGAAATCTTTTCAATGTTAAAGGCAGTATATGATGCTTAATAAAACGGGCGAAAGTACGAATTTACCCAATATACGCAGGGCCGTCAAGCGATTTTCGACGCTATTTAGCATTATTATATACTACTGGTACATATTGATAACCCGGCTCCATTTCTTTTTGTTCTCGCCTTATCTTTAATTCATTCGTTATTTAAAACATCTGACAGGATTGCTCCGCTCCTACCCTTATATTTTGCCTCTCCTTTTCCCGCAACTTTGATTTTTTGTTCGATTCTACCCTATATTTGGACGTTCAAAGTGCTACCAGATTCCTTAAATCCAAAACTATGTCGAAAAATCTGGTGATCGTAGAGTCACCGGCGAAGGCCAAAACCATTGAAAGTTATTTAGGGCAGGATTTCACGGTCAAGTCCAGTTTCGGACACGTCCGCGACCTTCCCGAACATGATATGGGCGTGGATGTTGAGCATGAATTTCAGCCATCATACGAGATTTCGTCGGACAAAGTCAAAGTCATTTCCGAGCTTAAAAAGCTGGCCAAAGGCGCAGAAGTGTGGCTGGCAACGGATGATGACCGCGAAGGAGAAGCAATTTCATGGCATTTGAAAGAAGCATTGGGCCTGCCTGACAACACTAAACGCATTGTTTTCAGGGAGATCACCAAAACTGCATTGCAGAATGCTATTGCAAAACCACGCGTGATTGACGCAGACCTTGTTGACGCACAACAGGCACGCAGGATACTCGACAGATTGGTGGGATACGAACTTTCACCGGTACTTTGGAAAAAAATCAGAATTGGAAAATCGAATCTTTCAGCGGGTCGCGTGCAGTCTGTTGCAGTGCGGATCATTGTTGAAAGAGAGCGTGAAATAGATGCATTCAGAACAAAGAACAGCTACAAGGTCACTGCCCACTTTGACCTCGGAAACGGCAAGGTGCTCAATGCAGAGCTTCCCAAAAGCTTTTCTACCGAAGACGACGCCGTTAAATTCCTCGAAAGATGCATCGGCGCGGAGTTCTCCATCAAAAACCTTGAAGTAAAACCAGCTAAAAAGACACCTGCTCCCCCATTTACTACTTCTACATTACAACAGGAAGCTTCCAGAAAGCTCAGCTTTTCAGTTGCCCAGACGATGACAGTTGCACAGCGGCTGTACGAAGCTGGTAAGATCTCCTACATGCGTACGGACTCTACCAACTTGTCGGAAGAAGCTTTGGAAAAAGCACGAGTACAGATCACGAAAGAATACGGTCAGGACTACTATAACAAACGCGTTTTTAAAACCAAATCAGAATCGGCGCAGGAAGCGCACGAGGCTATTCGGCCTACTGATTTTTCGACCTTGTCGGGCAGCAGCGACCGTAACGAGCAGCGCCTTTACGAGTTGATCTGGAAACGGGCGATCGCCTCCCAGATGTCGGACGCCCAGCTTGAACGTACCACGGCTACGATCGGCATTTCAAGCACGTCGGAAGAGCTGGTGGCACAGGGTGAGGTGATCAAGTTCGAAGGTTTCCTGAAAGTATACATGGAATCCAGCGATGAGGAAGGTGACGAGGAACAAAAAGGAATGCTGCCGCCATTGAACATCGGCCAAAAGCTGAACCTGGCAGATATGAAGGCAACGGAGCGTTTTACGCGCAACCCGCCGAGATATACCGAAGCGAGCCTTGTTAAGAAGCTGGAAGAAATGGGTATCGGCCGCCCGTCTACTTACGCACCTACGATCTCGACAATCCTGAAAAGAGAGTACATTGTAAAGGAAGACAGACCGGGTACAGAAAGAGAATTCAAAGAATTTACACTTGCCGGTGACCAGATCAAAAGCAAGGTAAATAAAGAGATATATGGTTCTGAGAAAGCCAAGCTTTTTCCAACCAGCACCGGAATGGTCGTAAATGATTTCCTGGTAAGCCACTTCCAGGATATTATCGATTATTCATTTACTGCGAGCGTCGAAAAAGACTTCGACCATATTGCCGACGGACAGCTGGCCTGGCGCCAGATGATCAAGAACTTTTACACGCCATTTCAGAAAAAAGTAGCTGAGGCCCGGGAAGAAGCAATTGACAAAAGCCTGACTTCGCGCGAGCTGGGCGAAGATCCCGCTACGGGCAAGAAGGTATCTGTTCGCATTGGTAAATACGGACCTTATGTGCAGATTGGCGATGTGGAGGACGAGGAAAAACCGAAGTTTGCAAGTCTGCAAAAGGGACAGCTTATGGAAACCATCACGCTGGACGAAGCTTTTGAACTGTTTAAGCTTCCGCGGACAGTGGGATTATATGAGGACAAAGAACTGGTGGTTAACATCGGAAAATTTGGACCTTATGTGAAGCACGATGGTAAATACTACTCGCTGCTGAAAACCGACGATCCAATGGCGGTAACCGAAGACAGGCTGGTAGAAATCATCGTACAGAAACGCTTGCAGGACAGCAGCCGCACAATCAAGGAATTCTCAGAAGACCCGGATTGCAAAGTACTTAATGGAAAATACGGACCTTATATCGCATTTGGTAAAAAGAATGTAAAAATCCCGAAAGGAACAGACCCGGCTGCACTGACCTACGAAGAGATTGTAAAGCTGGCCGCTGAAACACCTGACAAGCCAGCAGGACGCGGGTTCAAAAAGGCCGCACCGAAAGCAGCAGCAGAGAAAAAGCCAGCCGCCGAAAAGAAGCCCGCAGCCAAGAAAGTGACCGCAGAGAAAAAACCAGCGGCCAAGAAAGCAACCAAAAAGGCTTCATAAAAGCATTTCAGCTGACATTCGTGTCCATTCGTGCATTCGTGGCAAAACAAAACACACATTAAACCGCCAAAAGAATGAAAAAGCTAGTAGTACTCTCCGGAGCGGGAATCAGCGCAGAAAGCGGTATCAGTACCTTCCGCGACAATGGCGGCTTGTGGGACAACTATCGGATTGAAGATGTAGCCACGCCCGAAGCCTGGGCAAGAAACCAGGAACTGGTGCTGGATTTTTATAACCAGCGCAGAAAGCAAGCATATGAAGTGAAGCCGAATGCGGCACATTATGCATTGGTTGAGCTGGAAAAGCATTTTGATGTCAGCATCATAACCCAGAATGTAGACAATCTGCACGAAGTGGCGGGCTCTTCAAATGTGATCCATTTGCACGGAGAATTGTTCAAATCGCGCAGTACCAAAGATCCCGGGCTGGTTTACCAGATGGATTCCTGGGAGTTGAAGAACGGCGATTTGTGTGAACTTGGAAGTCAGCTTCGTCCGCATATTGTATGGTTTGGCGAAGAAGTACCGATGATGGAGAAAGCGATCGATGTGACTGAAACTGCGGACATTTTCCTGGTTATCGGAACTTCACTCGCAGTGTACCCTGCCGCTGGTCTGGTACATTACGTAAGACCCGGACAGCCCATTTACATCATCGATCCTGCCCAGCCTGATATCCGCCTAAAACCGAACATGGTTTTCATTCAGGAAAAGGCATCAACAGGAATGGAAGTTTTGACGAAACAATATTTATTATCAGATCAATAGCGAATGCAATTACTTGACGGGAAAGCCATATCCTCCCAAATTAAAGCTGAAATCAAAGAAGAGGTAGAAAAGTGGGTGGCCGGTGGCGGCAAAAAACCCCATTTAGCTGCTATACTGGTAGGGACTGACGGTGCAAGCGAAACTTATGTAGCCTCCAAAATCAGAAGCTGCGAAGAAATCGGCTTCTCTTCTACCCTCCTGCGTTTCGAGCCTACCATTTCAGAAGCGGAGTTGCTGGAAGCAGTCGCGTCGCTGAACAACGATCCTGATGTGGACGGATTTATCGTGCAACTTCCATTGCCCGCGCATATTTCAGAAAATACGATAATGGAGGCAGTTGATCCGGCCAAGGATGTGGACGGTTTTCATCCGGTAAATGTCGGCAAAATGTGCAAAGGACTTCCTGCGTACATCTCGGCAACACCTTTTGGTATCCTTGAAATGATCATCCGCGCCGGCATCGAAACGAGCGGAAAGCATTGCGTGGTAGTTGGCCGCAGCCAGATCGTGGGCCTGCCGATGAGCATATTAATGCAGCGTAACAGCTACCCGGGCAATTGTACGGTGACGATCACGCACAGCAAAACACAGAACTTGAAAGAGATTTGCCAAAGCGCCGATATCCTGATCGCAGCATTGGGAAGAGCCGATTTTATTAAAGCAGATTACGTGAAAGAAGGCGCTGTGGTGATCGACGTGGGCATTACCCGCGTAGTCGATCCTGCGAAGAAAAGCGGATACTCGATCAAAGGCGACGTGGATTTCAACGATGTGGCACCCAAAGCCAGCTACATTACCCCGGTACCCGGCGGTGTCGGATTGATGACGATCTGCGGCTTGCTTACCAACACTTTCAAAGCTGCTAAGAAGGAGATTTATTCCTGAGTTTTATAAAAAACAGGTTTTCTAAACCGGATAACTGCATTCCTCCGTCAGGCCGCATTATCCGGTTTTTTGTTGTGCTTTTTGTTTTTTGCTAAAAGATTTGTCAATTAGTAGCGGATTTAAATTGACCAGTTTATGAGCATTGTAAGCAATAACATTAAATATCTGCGCAGACTTAACGGACTGACACAGGAACAATTTGCACGCAAAATCGCTATTAAAAGATCATTGCTGGGTGCTTACGAAGAAGCCCGCGCCAATCCGAATTTAACTAATCTGAAAAATATAGCAGCTTCGTTTGGCATTACAGTCGACAACTTGCTAAAAAACGACCTGAGAAAACTAAGGGAAACACCGGATATGTCGCTGCCGCTTGCGCAGCCCAAACCCATGACGGTCTCGCATTCAGGCAATGTAGCTACGCCAACTCAGCAGCGCGCTGCATCTTATGCAGAACCGCAGCCGCTGGCCAAAGTAATCGAACAATTTCAGCAGCCTGAACAGCCTTTGCGAATGGTATCGCGGCAGGTTAACCTTAAACCGATCAGCGGAGAAGCTCCTCCGCAGCAGCCCGCGCGGAACATACAATACCAGCAACCGGAGCCGCAGCCTGCTTTCAGCAGTGCGCCTGCTAATCAGCTGCCGGTATTTAACAATCAATTTCAGACAGGGCAGTTTAATTCGCAGCCGGGAGAGCGGCCAACCATTTACCAGAATGTGCAGTGGGTTGCATTGAATATGCAACAGCAATACCTGGCTAATTTCCAGAATCCCGCCTACCTGACCAACCTGCCTTCTTTTCAGTTACCCAATTTGCCGACCGGCTACTATCGCGCATTTGAGGCAGGTGCGGACTATACCTATCCTGGTGCATTACTGATCGGCACATTCGTGCGGAACTGGTATGATATTCACGACGGAATGCAGTACGTTTTCGTGCTAAAAAGTGCTGGTATTATCTGTCGTACTGCATTCAATCATGTAAAAACGTCGGGCTACCTGTTGCTGACTTCTGACAATGGCGCAGCGCCCGAGCTTGAAATTCCCTTGCAGGATGTATTGGAAGTATGGGAAATAAAGGCGTTTGTTAGTCTGCAAATTCCTGCGCCCCAGCCGTCGCTTGAACGCATTTCGCAGCTTGTCGATGAGCTTCAACTGGAACTTAGTCAGTATCGTCAGCAGGACATTTAGCAATACACTAAATTTTGCTAGCCAGTGTGCTAAACAGCGCATCTATTTTGTCTAGGTCTCTGCTTTTTGAGGTAGTTTCTAAAACTGCTACGCCCATTTGATACCACAAACCATCGCCGACTGTGAGGTACTTGCCTCTTTTCAAGGGCTTTGACTCCGATGCATTGTCAGCGACAAACTCGGCCCGGTACACTGTATCCATAATTTTTTGCAGCTGGTCCCACGCAAGCGGGTGAGAAGTGCCGTTGTCTTTGCTAATTGTAAATGCTTTGTTAGCAAAAGATGCTTTCAGGTCAATGCGGCTTTTTTGATCGCCGTCTATTTCAAGGTATGTAAGTTCAAAAGGCTTCTCGCGACCGCTGGCTTCAAAGATCGCCTGCATCATTTCCTGCAAAAAGTAAGACCAACGCTCCTTGTCAACAGGATAAATTGTAACCCGCTTATCATTCTCTTCCAGCTCTATTTCGACGAAATCCTCGTACTCGTTTTCTTCGCGTTTACGGATTGTTTTGGAACTCGTAAAAATTTCCTGAAATTCTTTCAACCAGATTACCGGAACATTTCCTCTCCATTTGTAATCATCGTCAGTGGTAAAACCTTCGTCATAAATTTCGTCTTCCGAAATCTCGTCACGATCTGTGTACCGGAGCTCAAAGTCTACATCGAGCTTTGTTTCTGATACGATATGCAATTTCAATGCATAATAATGCGAAAAAGGCGCGGGTACCACGTCGGCTGTTTCGTACCTGATAATGTAAAGTCCTGGTATTTGAAGATTTTTATCCATTTAAGATGCTGAGACAGTTGAAAAAGACCGGCGTTTGTCAATCTTGCCGGTAGGTGTTTTTGTAAGTATGTTTCGGAGTTTCATAAGCGGAAACCTGCTTCCTTATTTCCTCCATGATCGAGTTTTCACTGACAGATTGCAATTCGCCTTCAATGACCAGCACCAGCTTTTGTCCCAATTTCTGATCAGGTTGCCACCAGGTGAAATGTGCATTGGCGATGTTCAAACGGGCAAATACAGCCGCTACTGCGGTGTCTATTTTATCGAGTACGATTTTTACGCCGCCCGAGTTGATCACGTTATCAGCCCGCCCGATCCATTGAAAAGTATTGCCTTCAATTTCCACAAGATCGTTTGTCTGGACAACCTCGCCATTTGTTACATCGCCGGAAACAAAAAGGCAGCCTCTCTCATCGGTACCTGAAAAAATGCCGGGCAGGAATGTATATCTTGCTTCCTCTTCGGGACAGTTCAACCGGCGTAACGCAATGTGCGAGACTGTTTCCGTCATTCCGTAGCTTTGATAAACGGGTACTTCCAATCCAGCAATCTGCACTTGTAAACCCGCATAGACCGGCGCACCGCCCAGGAGGATTTTACCCAAAGTACTTACCTTATCCCTGGTCTCGGAATTTTCAAAGATACTTGTTAACTGCATGGGTACTAGTGCAGTAAAGTCAAACTGCGCGCCTTCTTCGGTCAACAGGAGGGGATTGGCTGCTGGCTCTGTGATACAGAGTTGCCAGTTGAGTTCCATTCCCCGCACAAGCATCATCAAGCCGGCAATGTACTCGATGTTCAGGCACACCAATGCGCGCGTGCCAGCACCCAGATCCAATGCTTTACCGGTAGCCAGCGCGCTGGTTATCATCTGTTTTCTGGTCAAAACGATCGGCTTCGGCGTACCGGTTGAGCCGGAGGTATGCAGAGTAAATTTGGTTTCACCCGATTTCCATTTGCACATAAAATCATGTGCTTTGCCCAGGTAAACATCCTGCGGCCGCGGCCTCTCCCAAAAATCTGCTGGTAGGAACATCTTATTTGTTTGCTTTTTGAAGGAAACCCAAACAATCAGTATTTTCGCACTTTCTGGTGCAAGAATATCCTTCTTTTCGATTCTTCTTGCCTTCTTTTACTAAAATTTCATTTCAGATATGTCCAGTCAAATTCAATGGGAAACCATTAAAGAATACGAGGAAATCCTTTTTACCATTCACGAAGGAATTGCAAAAATAAGCATTAACCGTCCCCATAAACACAATGCATTCACGCCACTCACAGTAACCGAGATGATCGACGCAATGCATATTTGCCGCGAGGACCCACGGATTGATGTAATTATCCTGACCGGTGAAGGCGGAAAAGCATTCTGCTCGGGCGGCGACCAATCGGTACGCGGCCACGGCGGCTACATCGGCGACGACCATGTTCCCCGCCTGAATGTGCTCGACCTGCAAAAAATGATCCGCTCCATTCCAAAAGCAGTGATCGCAATGGTAGCGGGCTGGGCGATCGGCGGCGGGCACGTCCTACACGTGATATGCGATCTATCGATTGCAGCTGAAAATGCAAGATTCGGACAAACAGGACCGAAAGTCGGCAGTTTCGACGGCGGCTTCGGCGCTTCGTACCTGGCGCGTGTGGTAGGTCAGAAAAAAGCACGTGAGATATGGTTCCTATGCGACCAGTACGATGCTAAGGAAGCATTGGATATGGGTTTGGTCAATAAAGTGGTTCCGCTGGAAGAACTTGAAGCCACAACAGTTGAATGGGCGAAGAAAATCCAGGAGAAAAGCCCGCTATCGATCAGAATGTTGAAAAGCGCATTCAATGCAGAGCTTGACGGACAAGCCGGAATCCAGGAGCTTGCGGGTAATGCAACCTTATTATACTACCTCAGCGAAGAAGCGAAGGAAGGCCAGAAATCGTTTCTTGAAAAGAGAAAACCTGATTTCAGCAAATACCCAAAGTTTCCCTGATTTTGCCCACGACATTTAAAATCAATTACCTGACCAACTAGCATGAATTACTGGCTTATGAAATCTGAACCCAGCACTTATTCCTGGGATCAACTTGTGAAGGAAAAAGAAGGAATGTGGGACGGAGTACGCAATTATGCGGCGCGCAATAACATGATGGCGATGAAAAAGGGAGATCAGGTCCTTTTTTATCACAGCAATGAAGGAAAAGAAGTAGTTGGTCTTGCCGAAATTTCCAAAGAGTACTACCCCGATCCTACTGCCAAAGAAGGTGACTGGGTTGTCGTGAATGTGGTTCCAGTAGTAAAATTTCCGAAAACGGTGACGCTGGCGCAGATTAAAGCTGATGCCAGGTTGAAGGAAATGGCGCTTGTAAAATTATCGAGACTGTCGGTGTCGCCGGTTCGGCGGGAAG
>NZ_JBHYGF010000036.1:0-14059 GCF_051859145.1 Dyadobacter sp. | reverse complement strand
TGTAAATGCGAATTTGTAGATATAAACCCCCGCTGCAAGGTTACCAGGTTCCCAAATCCATTCATTACGTCCGATATGCGGACGAAGGTGCAACGTCGCAATTGGTCTTCCGTAAAGGTCTGTGACTATTAGTGTTGCCTTTTCTGGCGCTTTTGGTCCGGATATCGTCGCCCTGAATACAAACGCTTTTGTAGCCGGATTAGGTGCAAGTTCAATGCGCCCAATGGACGATTTTTCTGAAATATTGAAAGTAATCTGATAGTCTGGTGCAAAGTTTCCGTTCAAATCCCGCGCCCTGACGGTCAAAAGATAGCTCCCGGGAGTAAGGTAGGGTGGTAGTTTTGTTGTCAGATAAAAGTTTTCGGGACCTGTATTCCGCCAGGTAGCACCTGTTAAGTAAAGCCGTTGTTCCTCGCAGCCGTCGCACAAAGGTTTGAGCCACATTACAATGCCGGCGGTATCTTCCCTGGTAACCGTAGCGCCCGGATCTGTTAACGTTAGCTCGATGACCGCTTCATTTGCAACCTGATCTGCATTTTCAATAAACCTTCCATCCAGCCTGACAAGTAGCACAGGCGGGCTCCGATCGGGTTGCGCAGCATTGTTTTGGGGTTTAAAAATGCTGACAGTATACCGGTTATTTTCCTCATTCTCTTCATTCAACACATTGTTTTCATCGACTTCGAATACCAGCAAATCAGTTTCTTTAAAACGGGAATGACTAGGAATGGAAAAGCGCAGTGTATCCGACAAGGGGACCCCCCACCTGTTCAGTGTATAAGTGGCAAGAATCGTGGAACCGCGCATTATGCTGAATGAAAAACGATACGGATCATTCCGGTACCTGCCATTATTCAAAACAGCCAGGCTGACGAGCAAACTGTCACTTTTCGCATTGAAAGTCCCGCCAGCACCATCTGAAATGACCAGCGAGGTTGAATCAATCGTATAATCCGGAAGCTGCGCCGGAAATATGCGGATTGCAGGATCACCATGCAGGTTCATCTGCTGTGTGGTAATTTTATCATAGATATTTGCTCCGTTAGTCAGGTTTCGCCGGATCGCTTCCTGCTGGATTGTTCCAAAAGGAAGACTGGCGAATGCAGAGTCAGCTAATACTTCATAAAAAAAGTCGGTGTACCGCTTCAAAGCAGTAGAAACACCATTAAAAGTATGCGCCAGAAAGAGCACTGCGCCATTGTCAGGGGCAAATATCCAGTCACTGCTGAGGGTTTTGGGTGAGAAAAATATGCTGCCCGATGCACAACCATTTACGATCACGGCCGGGTAGAAGGGTTTGTTGCGATACTGCTGCGAAGGGTCACTGGCGAAACCAATGTCAATATCTGTCACGTCCGTCCCGGAATGCCCGAAAATGGTAACTAATGCGGCTCCCTTATTTAGTTGTGTATGAAGCGGTATTTTCTCAACCGGATCGTCGGTTTCTTTGGAAATCGTTGTGACAGCCGCGCCGAGGAACGAACCGTCGATTTTCTGTTCAAAACCTTTTACATAATCTTTAAAGGCAGAGAGTTCCTGCCTTGACCTGCCGCCGCTTAAATGCAAGATCCGCTTTCGCCACGGTGCTGCTGCGGGCGCGGCTTCCATTGCTTTTACCTTTTGCAAATAGTCCCAAACCTGCTGCGAAGTCGCAGCATTGATCCTGCCAATTGGGACCAATGGAGCAGGGGACTTTCTGCCAATCGCGAGTAAGAGATCTGATCCGGGCCAGCCTGCATTCGGCACCATATCTGCCTCCCGCGCAT
The DNA here is from genome assembly GCF_051859145.1 of Dyadobacter sp. Taxonomy (GTDB): domain Bacteria; phylum Bacteroidota; class Bacteroidia; order Cytophagales; family Spirosomataceae; genus Dyadobacter. The sequence continues at coordinate 12,293 of NZ_JBHYGF010000036.1, read as the reverse complement.
TTACCAGCTTTCGTGCTTTTTGCGGATCTATCGACCTTCCGATCAGCAGTACAAACTTCAAATCTGGTGCCAGTTTGGCAATCAGGTTTTTCAGACCCACAGGACCAGGTAATCCGTAATTAAACCGGTCGAAAACTTCACTCGTATGAACAATCAGCGGCTTGTAGTTACCACCCGCGGGCGATGTGCGGTATTTGGCATAAGCTGCTACCGGGTCTTCACCTAGCACTGGAATGCGCATAGTGGGATGCGTGATAATCAGGTAGTCGGCCTCGCCAGCTTTAATCTGACGGAAATGTACCTGCGTTAGTCCGGTAAGGGGCTCATAAACAATTGTATCTCCCGGATCGTGCTTTATCGGAAAACGCAATTGATGGTAAGAAACCGATATGTGCCCGCCTGCATCGACGGGTACGAGAGCTGCCTGAAAAGTCCCTGCATGATCCAGGTCTGCCCGGCTGAAATTTAACCGGATCAAGTGGGTATCATAGTTTTCAAATTGAACGTCAGCGACTTTTCGCAACAAGCTGCCTTCCTTTTTTAACCAAAACTCAAAAACATGCCGGCCCGCTGACCAGCCAGCCAGCAGCATTTCAAATGAAATGGAATCGGATCCGCTGAAATCCGCATCTTCCGTGGGAATCGCCAGCCTGAATTGTTCATTTTCCTTTAACTCCGGTCCCGTCCAGCCTTCGCCGGTATCATAGCCTGAAAGCACAGAGCCGGTATCAAAGCCACTGCCTTTCGGGTAGAATACCCCGGGCAGGTAATGCGAATTGTACACTTGCAGTACTTCTCTGAATTTGCGGGATGTTGAATCTCCTGCGACTGACGTGGTTCTTTTTCCGCTTGTACCGTCCAGTTTCCAGGTGAGGTAGTAATATGCCGTATCTGAATACAGGCTATAATGCGAATGCGGCATGACAGCGGGTGGCATGTAAAGCGAGGTATCATTTGCGCCGTTGTTATCCTTTCCCAAAAAACGAATGTAACCGTCACCGGAAAGCGGCTGTCCCGAGGAAGCCTGTGACACCTCAATTTCAATTTCCTTTCCGCCTGTAAAAATCTGAAATGCGCCGGACGGAATGGCGGAGACAGGAATTCCTGCATTCAGGAGCTGGGAAGTGCTAAGCTCGTAAAAAGCTGTTTTTACGACAGAAACTTTATAATAATTCTGTTGATCGTTGATCCATTCATCGCCTGCGTATTGCAAAGCAAAGCTATGAACGCCCGCGATCAGGAAAAGGAAGATAGTGTGTGGAAGCTTTTGGGGCATTTGGTTTGAGAAAAACGGCCGGTTAACCCGCCGTTTTTCTCACATATACATTCATCGAAAACGAGTAAGAATGTGCTTCATCTGCTGCGTGGTACTCAGAATCAGTCAGTTCCCAATCATTTGCATTGATTGCCGGGAAAAATGCGTCGCCTTCCAGCTCTGCGTGAACAATAGTTAAATACAGTTTGTCGGCAAGCGGCAGCATTTGTGTGAATACATGCTCGCCTCCTAATACAAATACTTCCTTTTCGTCTGAAAGTAACTCAAGTGCCTGCGGAATATCTTTGGCATACAAAGTCCCGGGCGTTTCAGGCTGATCCGTTTTGGAAGAGAGGATTACATTCAGCCTGGAAGAATGCAGGGCGTCAGGTGCCTCGAAGCTGGTTCGTCCCATGATAAATGCCCGGCCATCAGTAATTTCCTTAAAATGCTTCCATTCATCGGGCAGGTGCCAGGGCAGGTGATTCTCTTTTCCGATCACATGGTTTTCGCTCATAGCAGCAATGATGTAGAGCGCAGGTTGGTTTGATGTCTTGTTCTCTTCAGAAGTTTGTTCAGCCATGATCATGATTATTTACCGGTCATCAAACAAAAATACCATTCCTCACAACCAACAAATCTTTTTCGCATGGTACCTTGCATCACAAAGTACCTGTGTATACCTTTGTTGTGTTAGAATGAATTTCTATCTATTAGCCATGAACTTATTCATTTAATTAACACATGAGACCACATGAATATTGAAAATGCCCAAGTGCAGATGCGGAAGGGAATTTTGGAATTCTGCATCCTGCACATCATATCCAGGGGCGAGGTTTACGCCTCGGATATGTTGGATGAACTTACATCGGCTCACATCATGGTGGTGGAAGGCACGTTGTACCCTCTTTTGACAAGGTTGAAAAATTCGGGCTGGCTTGACTACAAATGGGTGGAATCCTCTTCGGGACCACCAAGGAAATATTATGTTTTGACGGATGAGGGGAAGGTATTTCTCGATGCAATGCAGGCTACCTGGTTTGAGCTGGCAGAATCGGTTTCAACCGTTATTCGGCGTACAGAGGAATTGAGCAAAACGGCTCCTGGCAATCTTCCTGACCCTAACTGATCATACAAGACATTCGATTATTTCAACCATGAAAAAGACAATCAGCATAAATATTGGCGGTATCATCTTCCATATCGAGGAGGACGGGTACGAGAAATTAAAAGGCTACCTCAACTCGATCCAGCGGTACTTTTCCTCTTTTGCAGACAGTAAGGAAATCGTTTCGGATATTGAGGGCCGCGTCGCAGAACGGTTTATCAACAAACAAAAAGCAGAAGTAAAACAGGTTATCTCGCTCTCGGATGTGGACGAGCTGATTGCTGCAATGGGTACTGTGGCCGATTTCGAAGCCATTGAACAAGCGGAAGATATTCTTGCCGATCCGCTGGAAACAGCAGGCAGAACAGCAGTACCGGCGCAGGAAACAACTTCTTCGTCTTACTCGTCAAATGCAGGCCCAACATTTGAAGGTACTTCTTCTTCTTCTTCTTCTTCATACATTCCACCGGTTACGGAACCTGTTAAACCAGCCGCGCCCCGCAAGCTGTACCGCGATTTGCGCCGTAAGCTGCTGGGTGGTGTAGCAGCCGGTTTGGCGCACCATTTTACCATTGACCCGATCTGGGTGAGACTTGCTTTCCTGTTTGCTGTCATTGGCTTGCCTGCCGGATCAGGTATGATGGGGCTGAATATGGAAGATGAATTTGGCCCGTTCGCAGGATTTATGGTGCTCGTTTACATTGCGATGTGGGTAGCATTCCCTGGCTCTTCGACTTTGGAAGAGGATACCCAGATCAAGAAGTTCTATCGTGATCCGGACAGAAAAGTGGTGGGCGGTGTCGCGGCAGGTGTTGCTTCTTACTTTGGAGTTGACCTGGGTGTTGTGCGCTTTCTCTGGGTATTGTCCATTCTTCTGTTCGGAACCGGTGTGATCATTTATATCGTGCTTTGGGTAATTGCGCCGGTGGCGAATACCCTTACCGAGAAAATGGAAATGCAGGGAGAGCCGATCACGCTTTCCAATATTGAATCAAATATCAAACAAAGCCTCAACCTGGAAGAAAAAGGGGGCGAGGAGCACGGTATCACTAAAATTCTTCTTTTCCCTTTCCGCGCCATTGCATTGATCATTGCCTCGCTGGGAAAGTTGCTTAGAGGACTGGGCCCTATATTAAGAGTTGTTATCGGCGCATTGCTTATTGCAATGTCGGTACTGGGCCTGTTTTCACTGATCGTGGGAATAGGAGTTGCTTTCGGGCTGACCAATGAGGTTGTTTTTGATGATCTGCCAGTACCTTTTCGCATCTTCCAGGAACTCCCGGGTACGCTCGTTCTCTCGGGAATGCTGGTAGCGGCTATTCCGCTGGCTACCTTTCTGATATTGGGCTTAACACTGCTGTCGAACAAAAGAATTGTGGGCGGTACAGTCTGGCTGACTATGCTGGGGTTGTGGATCGTAGGTATTATCGGTACTACCATCGGCGTGATTTCGTTTCAGAGAAATTTTGCGAAGCGGGGCGAAGTGGTACAATCCGTTTTTTACCGGGTACCCAATGGAACTTTGACACTCAACTATAACCCAAGCTACGAGGAGGAAAATGTGGACGTAGATATCAGGCTCGCCGGATTTAATGCGTCAGACAGCCTGGAACTTGTAAAGACACTTCATGCACGTGGCAGAACGAGGGAAGATGCGCAGAACAATGCCGAAATGCTGGAATATAATGTTGAGGTGAAAGATTCTGTCTTTGTTTTTAACGATGGACCTGCATTGTCAAACCGCCTTTTCCGCGACCAGCGAATTGACCTGACTTTGAATGTACCTTATAACAAACCGTTCATCATGTCCCGCGATTTTTACTATACATTAAATCAATGGGAATCCGGGGCGCAGGGAATGGAACGCTATAATCTGGATGATGAAGATGTAAAATGGGATAACCTGATCTGGGTTGTAAAACGTGACTCCGGTCTGATCTGTACTAATATACCTGCGCGTTTCCTGAGAAGCGAGGAGGATACTGAGAATGCGAACTATTCTTTTGAAAACGATTACAACAGTGATCTCGACCTGGGTGAAAGAGGTAATTACATCAAGCAGTTCCCGGTAAGCAATTTTTCCAAATTAGATATCGGAGGTGCATACTCGATCGTAGTTCGTCAGGGCAGTGAATTCAATGTAACCGCCGACTCAGAGGGACAGGAGGAGATCGACGACCTGAAAGTGACTGTGGAAGATGGTACGTTGCGCGTCAAACGCTCTGCTGATTTCAACCTTTTTGGAAATGACTGGAAGAGAATAGGGCTGGTAATCACCATGCCGACCGTGGAAGCGGTAAACCTCTCAGGAGCCAATAAAACGCTGGTATCCGGTTTCAAAGCGCTGCCTAAGCTGAATGTAGAAGTATCCGGTGCATCCAAATCGGAATTCAATGTGGATGTTGATCAACTGACACTCAGCCTGTCGGGCGCTTCGAAAGCTACATTGCTGGGATCTGCAAAGTCTGCCACGCTTGATGTGCACGGAGCCTGCAAGCTGACTGCCAATGAAATGGTTATTCAGAATGCGGATGTAGATGCATCGGGCGCTTCCAAAGTGGAACTGGGCCGGATCCCTAATCTGGACACTAACGCCAGCGGAGCGAGCAAAATTAATGTTCAGGAGTAAATGCATCCGTGCAACTTTCGGTAAAGCGGATTCATCTTTCAAAAAAACTAACAGATCATGATCATGAAAAAGGCACTTGTATTTCACATTACCCTGCTTGCTCTCGTTGCGGTTTCACTCCATTCAATGGCGCAGACAACCAAAAAATTCAATGTTTCGAACTTCAACAGGCTGGCAATGGGCAGTGCATTCAAGATTGATGTGAAACAAGGCAGCAGTTATAATGTAGTCGCAACGGGCCGGGAAGAGGATCTGCAGGATATAGAAGCCAATATTTCCGGTGGCGAGCTGAAATTAGGTTATAAGGGAAATGGCTGGAACAAAAACCGGAAAACGGTGAATGTAAGTATTACCATGCTGAATTTGCAGGGTGTCGATTTCTCAGGCGCCAGCAATGCACAGGTAGCCAGATTTTCAGGTGTCAAAAACATGGAAATTGAGGTGAGCGGCGCTTCCAAGGTTAATATGGAACTTACTGCCGCGAAGGTGACAATGGACTTGTCGGGCGCTTCCTCGCTTACATTGAATGGAAATTGTGATATTCTGGACGGAGAAGTATCTGGTGCTTCTTCATTCCGCGGCAGCAATTTCCAAACCAAAGAAGTCAATATAGATGCATCGGGAGCGAGCAGCGCGGCGGTATTTGCCAGCAATGCAATTCACGCAGAAGCTTCCGGCGCAAGCAGCGTCCGCTACTCAGGCGGTGCGAAAGATATTCATTCCAGTACTTCCGGAGCGAGCTCTGTGAAAAGAGGGGAGTGATCGTTTAAAGTTCACCATGAAGAGGAAGGCCGGCTTAGTCCGGCTTTTTTGTTTTATGCCAAATACCAAAAGCAACTTATTAAGGCAAGAGTAATATATTTACGCACGTTAACTTTCCCTCTTTTCCTGAATTTGTTCATGATTACAAGCTATCGGATAAGCCTTTATTCCAATAAGTATTAAAATTTTCGAGGGATGAGAAGTAAGTCTACCCAAACGTTTCGGCTGATTGCGGCAACCATTTTGATCCTGGTTTTAGGAACAATTTCAAACAGTCATGCACAAGGCAAGTCCAGGTTTGGAGGTCGATATGTTAATCCGTTCGGCGATCTGAGTTTAACAGCCGGCTTGGGAGTTGCCTATTACATGGGCGATTTGCGAGATGGAGTTACTATGAAGCATTTGGGACTTGGGCCAGCTATTTCAATTGGTGCATTGTACCGGCTGACAGAACATTTCAGTGCAAGAGGAGAACTCCGGTTTTATGGCGTGTCAGCCGATCAGCAATACTCCAAGAATTTCCAGAACAACCTTTCATTCAAAACATTCAACCCGGACCTCAATCTCGGCATTAAGGCAGATTTGTTTTCCTTTAACCGGCAGGCGCGGGTTAACCCATACTTACTCGGCGGCGTTGGTTTTACATTGCTGAACCCGAAAGCCGAGATCGACGGTGCCTGGCAAAAACTGGCGCCGCTAACCACCGAAGGCATCAAGTATAAAAGGCTCCCGCTCGTTTTTACGGCAGGAATCGGGGTTTCTTTCCAGGTAAGCGAGCGGCTTGATCTGGGCGTTGAGCTTTGCAATAATTTTGTCAATTCTGATTACCTCGACGATGTAAGTACCGTGTATCCAAGTCCCGACTTACTGCCCAGCGACCTCGCGCGCCGGCTATCCGACCGGGCTCCCGAAATCGGCGAGCCTGCCCGGCAGCCGGGGTTCAGCCGCGGTAATCCTGACAGCAAAGACAGTTATTTATTCCTGCAAGCGAAGGCAACTTACCGGATTGGTAACCGGATGCAGGCGAGGGAAAGAAAGAAAACACGTTGCCCCAAATTCTAAGTTTACTCAAAGAACATTATGCTGAAACCAAAGCACCCGCACCAGTCGGAGGTAACAATGACCGAAATGGTACTTCCGAACGATACCAATACACTGAACAACCTGATGGGCGGGCGGCTGCTGCACTGGATGGACATCTGTGCCGCGATTTCAGCGCAAAAGCACTCCAACCGCATTGTGGTAACAGCTTCTGTGGATAATGTATCTTTCACCGAACCGATCCGCCTGGGCAATATTGTGACGATGCGCGCCAAGGTGACACGTGCTTTCAACTCTTCTATGGAGGTTTTTCTGGAAGTTTGGGCAGAAGATATCCCGGCAGGCCAGCGGGTAAGTACCAACCGCGCATTCTATACATTCGTGGCGGTAGACCAGAATGGGCGGCCCATTGAAGTCCCGCCCCTGGAGCCTGAGACAGACGAAGAACACGATCTGTACCTGAGTGCACTCCGCCGGCGGCAGCTGCGCCTGGTACTCGCCAACAGAATGAGCCCCGCAGATGCTACCGAGCTCAAAGCGCTTTTTCAGGCTGGTTAACTCCATCTGCATCCATTATTTGGTAATTTTGCGGTTCAACTCTTTATTACTTATGCCAAAAGAAATTATATTCTCAGATAAAGCACCGGCGCCAATTGGTCCGTACAGCCAGGCTGTGAAAGTGAATGGAACACTCTATGTGTCGGGGCAAATTGCTGCCGAAGCGGCCAAATCAGGCGATATCAAAGCGGAAGCTGGTTTGGTTATGCAAAATATCGGTCACATTCTGGGTGCAGCAAAACTTGGCTTCCAGCACGTGGTAAAAGCCAGCATCTTTTTGAAGAATATGAACGATTTTGCCGCTGTAAATGAAGTCTACGGCAGCTTTTTCACGCAACAGCCTCCCGCTCGTGAAACGGTTCAGGTAGCAAGGCTGCCAAAGGATGTGAATGTGGAAATTTCGGTGATTGCAGTAGAGTAACGAGCGACCGAGTAAAAGATCAATTTTTAGTAAAAAACATAAATGAATAATCAACCCGTTCGAGTACGATTTGCGCCCAGCCCTACGGGCCCGCTGCATGCTGGTGGCGTACGTACTGCTTTATATAACTACCTTTTTGCGCGGCAGCAAGGTGGACAAATGTTGTTACGTATTGAAGATACCGATCAGAACCGGTTTGTTCCCGGCGCTGAAAACTACATATTGGAAGCACTTTCCTGGCTGGGTATCGGGATCGATGAAGGTCCGCAACAAGGCGGGCCGCATGCGCCGTACAAGCAATCAGAAAGAAAGGAAATATACCGTGAATATGCCGAGCGGCTGGTTTTGGAGGGTAAAGCTTATTACGCTTTTGATACCCCTGAGCAGCTGGACGAAATGCGGAAGCGACTGGAAGCAGCCAAAGTTGCGGCTGCACAGTACAATGCGATCACCCGCATGGAAATGACCAATTCGCTTACACTGTCTGTTGGCGAAACAAAGGAAAGAATTGAAAGCGGCGATCCTTATGTGATCCGGATGCGGATCAGTCCGAAAGAAGAGATCCGCTTCCACGACCTGGTGCGCGGTTGGGTAGTGGTGCATTCTTCGCAAATCGATGACAAAGTTTTGTTGAAATCCGACGGTATGCCGACTTACCACCTTGCCAACATCGTGGATGATCATTTGATGGGAATTACCCACGTGATCCGCGGGGAAGAGTGGCTTCCTTCGGCTCCGCTGCACGTTTTGTTATACAGGTACCTCGGCTGGGAGAGCACCATGCCGCAGTTCGCGCATTTGCCGCTTTTGCTGAAACCCGACGGAAACGGAAAGCTTTCCAAACGTGACGCCGACCTGGGCGGTTTCCCGATATTTCCATTGGAATGGACGGACCCTAATACTGGTGATAAAGCCAAAGGTTTCCGGGAAGAAGGTTACCTGCCCGAAGCGACAGCCAACTTTCTCGCATTGCTTGGATGGAATGCAGGTACCGAGCAGGAACTGTTCAGTATGGAAGAACTGATCCAATCTTTTAGCCTCGAAAGAGTGCATAAAGCCGGTGCGCGGTTTGATATTCAAAAAGCAAACTGGTTCAATCAGCAGTACCTGAAACAGCTGAGCGACGCGGAGGTTATTGATCAGCTTAAACCACTTTACGCTGCACAGGGAATCGAAGTAACGGATAGTCAGCTTGGCCAGATTGTGCATTTGCTGAAAGAACGCGTGCATTTTGTAAAAGAAATTGTAAGCGAGTCGCTGTTCCTTTTCAGCGCGCCTGAGACTTACGATCCGGAAGTTGCATTGAAGAAATGGAATGAAGAAGCTGCTACTGCGATTGCGGGCTTGAAAGATGCTTTTACAGCATATAATGGGGCTTTTATGGCGCACGAGATCAAAGAGGTAATCTCAGCAACAATGGAAAGGTTGGGCGTCAAAATGGGTAAAGTAATGCAGGCACTCAGGCTGGCAGTTACCGGCGCAGGTGCGGGCCCCGATCTGATGATCATTATGGAGATTTTAGGAAAACAGGAAGTGGTGCAACGGCTGGAAAATGCATTGAACCGCCTGTCACCGCAAATCAGGTTGGCATAGCATTTATATAACCGATCAATCAAATTCTGTTGGTTGCAGGTTGACAATATCTATTTTCGTAAACATTGAAATCCAGGTTACGCGAGTAATTCTGTTTCCTTTTAAATAAAATGGCTAAAAAGAAACAAAACGATCCTTCCAAACCGGTTTCCGAGAAACCGAGGGTACATAAAGACCTCGATGGTTTCGACATTCAGATCAATTCATTCGGAGAAATCACGACGAGCTTCGATATGGACAAGATCAACGAATTTCTGAACAAGAATGTGGATGATAAAAAGCTGCGCGACCGGGAAGACATTCCGGGAAGAAAAACGCGTAAGTCTAAGAAGAAAACATCTGAGGAAGAGGAGGAAGAGGAGTAGGGATGAAAGGGAGGATGGAGGAAGGGGATTGTATTGTTTGACTGATTTTTACAGATAACCTTTACGAAAAATGATCTCACACGAAATTGATTACAAGATTATCGGCGACGATATTCAGGTTGTAGAAATTGAGCTGGACCCTAATGAAACTGTCATTGCAGAAGCCGGAGCAATGCTTTTTATGGAAGACGGTATTCAGTTTGAAACCAAAATGGGCGATGGTTCCGAAGCAAACCAGAGCATCATGGGCAAGATTTTTCAGGCAGGTACGCGCCTGATAACCGGTGAGTCGCTGTTTATGACGCATTTTACAAACCGCGGGGTTGGCAAGAAAAAAGTTGCATTTGCGGCACCTTACCCGGGTACTGTGATGCCGATCGACCTGGCCAAGATATATGGAAATGAGCTGATCGTTCAGAAAGATGGTTTCTTGTGTGCGGCTATGGGCACCAGCATGAAAATCCACTTCAACCAGCGTTTCGGTTCGGGACTATTTGGCGGCGAAGGATTTATCTTGCAAAAAATCAAAGGCGACGGAATGGCGTTTGTGCATGCCGGCGGGGTGGTAATGGAGCGCCAGCTGAACAATGAAACTTTGCGTGTGGATACCGGCTGTGTTGTTGCATTTGAGCAGTCTCTGAGCTTCGATATCCAGCGTTCGGGCGGACTGAAATCAATGGTATTTGGTGGTGAAGGAATGTTCCTGGCTACATTGCGTGGGACAGGCCGCTGCTGGATCCAGTCTATGCCGATCTCCAAACTGATCCAGCGGCTCTCTACCGCAGGACCAAATGCAAACAAGGAAGGCGGCTCCATTATCGGAGGGTTGGGCAACCTGTTTGAATAAGGAAAAAGTTGGTAAAAATAAGAAGGGGCAGAACTTGGTTCTGCCTTTTTCATTTGATAATTACTCTGCTTGACCTGGTACCACTTTCATATACCATCTTTAAAATATAAACCCCGGCTGAGATGTAGGCTGCCGGCCGGATAACAGTTAATCCCTCGATTTCCTTATCTGAAAAGCTGACGGAATGCGCTTTGCCGGATACACTAAACAGCTGGCAGCTCAACAGTTTGCCCGGCGAAGTTCTTACATAAAAGTACCCGTTTGTGACAGGATTTGGGAAAACCGTCAGATCTTCCAGTCCATTCCTGAAAAAGGCGGCTATCCTGGAAACTGACTCCGAGCCACTTCTGTATTTTGATTTGATCCGGTAAAAAGCCGCGGCTGATGTTACGTCTGCATCGAGGTAGCTTAATACCTGTGACTGCCGGGGTGTGGCGGTAAATGTTTCAATATCTGAAAACCGGATTCCGTCCGTTGTTTTTTGTAATACCAATTGCTCCACATACGGATGCGCAGCTATGAGCCAGGAAATGCGGATCTGATCACCTTCGGCACGAGTTGCTATTTTATTGACCCTGTCCAGGAGTACATAACTTTTGTCGACGTAAAAGGAATCTGAAATACTGCCGGGTATCGTGCGACTACGCGCAGTGAGGCGGATGCGATAGGTACCAGTATTAAGATCGTAGGGCAGCCTAATTTCCACATTCCCATTCATACCGGTACCAACTGTATCTACGAAATTTCCGGATTGATCCAGTAGCTCAGCCTGAATCACGGGCTGATCCTGGCTGTTTCCGAGCCGGTAGGTTAAGTTAAAATAGGCTCCTGGCAACGCTATGCCAGGTGTCACGCCCGTGTATATCTGATTAGTCGGTAAAACCGGATGTAGCTTTTTCACAAACTCGTCGCTCAAAGTCCGGTTCCAGGCCTGCGCAGCGTGGGTGAGTCCGGGAACCCCGCCGGGCAGACTTTCAAAATGTCCCGAAACCGGCCTGGGGATTTGAATTGTATCCAGGTAAGGACCTTTGAATACATTGAAATTGGGAATTTCTGTAAGGCGGTTTTGTGCATTTAAAACCGGTAAGTACGGGTTAGGAAGCAGGTTACTGACTGAATTTCGCGCCAAAACCCACGGTGCATTATAGCCCGCGTCAGTCCGGCTATTTGTAATAAGTGTGCGGATATGGTTGAAGTAGTTTGTTTCGGTAAAGCCCAGCTGCGCGTCATTTTCTCCGTGCGACCAGAGCACTGCCCTCATTCCCATTTCGGCAGTCAGGTATTTTAGTGTATTGACAATGTTGCTGTAAGGCTGCCGGTTTGGCCAGAATTTACCTACATACAAATTGTAAGCATCCTTCCCGGTCGCCGCATCGCGGTAATTTTCTGAATTGGCAGCCGCCCAGGCCGTGTTGAAAAACAGGACCGGGCAATTCCATCTTCCCGACAGCATATCCCCAAGCTGTCCCCAGTACCAGGCAGTTTCTCCATTCGGGAATATATAGTTGTCTTTTTTCAGTACTTCAAATGCAGGTGCGGGCATAGGTGCATTCGGAGCGACTGTGATATTTTCGCTGTTGAGTGTTTTGTTGGTTTTGTTAAAAGAAATCACATTCGAGGAAGCATCTTTCGCACCCAGGCCGGGCAATCCCATTGCATTGGAATTTCCGGTTATCATAAAAACTTCTCCCACACCAACTCTCGGGACAGTAAC
>NZ_JBHYGF010000035.1:11845-36902 GCF_051859145.1 Dyadobacter sp. | reverse complement strand
GGAGAGATTACTACTGCAGTACCTGCACCGAAAGCTGCTTCCAAAGTGCCGTTTTTGGCTGCATCTATAATTTCCTTCACACTTACGCGGCGCTCTTCCACCGGGATACCCCAATGCTGCGCGATTGCCACGATACTCTTACGTGTGATCCCGTCGAGCGTTGTCTCAGAAACATAAGGTGTTACCAGCGTGCCGTCGATCAGGAACATAATGTTCATGGTACCCGACTCTTCAATGTAGGCATGCTCGCGTGCGTCTGTCCAGATCAGTTGGTCGTAACCTTGTTCCTGGGCTAGTTTCGCAGGATAAAGTGAACCGGCGTAGTTGCCTGCGCACTTTGTGCCACCCACGCCGCCTTCTGCCGCACGGATATATTGTGTTTCCACTTTCACACGAGGTGGTTTGGCGTAGTAAGTACCTACCGGGCTTGTGAAAATGATAAATGTATAAGAATCAGAAGGTTTAACTCCGATATAAGGATCTGTTGCGAACATGTACGGACGAATGTACAGCGAGCATCCTGGCTGAGAAGGTACCCAGCCCGAATCCAGGCGAAGCAGTTCCAGAAGTCCGTTCATGAAAACTTCCTCCGGGATCGAAGGCATGCAAAGGCGCTCTGCCGATTTGTTGAGCCGCTTCCAGTTATCTATTGCGCGAAACAAAAGCACTTCGCCTTCTTCGCTTTTATAAGCTTTCATTCCTTCAAAAATAGCCTGCCCGTAATGCAGGGCGGCTGTTGCAGGGCTGAGCGAAAGGTCACCGTAAGGGACGATCCGGAGATCCTGCCATTGACCATCACGGTAGTCGGCGATGAACATGTGGTCGGAAATATTCCGGCCGAAAACCAGGTTGTTGAAGTCAACCTCTTGTAAGCGGGAATTGGTGGTTTGCTGAACCTCGATCTGTAATGTGTCGGCTGTCATGATGCCTAAATTTAAATTTCGAAACGCTAAAACGAATGTTCGTCAGGGAATGCAATTTAAATATTTAATCTATAATTCACTGATATTTAGTATAACAATTATTTTTTCGGAGAAACTCTTGGATTCCAGGTGACTTCCTCGATTCCAAGCTCGTAAGTCATAGCCCGGCAAAGCATAAAAAGATAGTCGGAAAGTCGGTTGAGGTACCTGACCACAATGTCCTCCACTTCTTCGCCCTGTTGCAAATGGATCACCGCCCGCTCGGCCCGCCGGCATACTGTGCGCGCCACATGTCCGAATGAAACAGACTGGTGCCCTCCGGGAAGTACAAATGCCCGCAGAGCAGGTACTTTCGTATCGATCAGGTCCATTTCCCTTTCAAGCAAAAGAATGTCTTCTTCCAGCAAGTCCGGCAGGATACGTTTGCTCCGGTCCGACTCGGAAGCCAGGTGCGAGCCGATCGTAAAAAGCCTGTCCTGGATCTCTTTCAACGTTTCTTTCCGGCTTTCATTTACCGGCTGGTCGCGCAGCAAACCAATGTAGCTGTTCAGTTCATCGACAGTTCCATAGGCGTCAATTCTTACGTGGGCTTTGCTCAGTCGCGTGCCTCCGATCAGGGAAGTCATGCCCTTATCGCCTGTTTTTGTATATATTTTCATAAATGTGGTTTTGAAAGTGGATGAGTGGAAGCCTGCATTCCGGCAACAACATTTGAATGCAATAATAACTGCCAATTAGGTTTTAGAAACTCCCCGACCTAATTTTGCAGCCTTATTTAATTTGGCGAAAACCTCCTTAAGGTTGAAGAATTCATGAAGATTACAACATTTGCGATCAAGGTCTGGCGTTGGTTGTCCATCATATTTGTGGTAGGTGCATTGGTGTGGACTTACTCCCTGTTCCCTGAAATGGTAGCTGTGGATTTTGCCGAAACCGGCCTGGCCGAGAAATATGTGGACAAAGAGCATGTTTTTTACATTATTATGGGCTTGTTTATATTGAACAATGTCGTGATCTCGGCATTTGCCCGCCACATTCCCAAAGTAGATCCGACTTACCTGCCAATTCCTAAGAAAAAAGAATGGGCGCAGTTCCGTCCGGAGCTGAGCGAGCACCTTGTTAACTGGATTTACTGTCTCGTTTCGGTGATCAATACGATTATGGGATTCAGCCTGCTGGCGCTGGCAACTATCAACAGTACCCAATACAAACTGGACGTATTCGATTTCTCGTGGGTATACTATGCAGGGATCGTGCTGATTGTAGGTGTGTTTTTGTTGCCTTTGCGCCTGCTCTGGCCGCCGGTACCTGAGGAAAAGCTGTAAAAGAAAGTCCAATGGAACAAGAACGCGGGGAAACAGGAGCGCAGGCAGACTGGCTCACAAAAGCAGAATCGATCCGGTTGCAGGATTATTACTATGATCTGCCGGATGAAAGAATCGCGCATTATCCGCTTGAAATCCGGGACCAGTCCAAGCTGCTGGTTTATCAAAACGGAACGATCAACCATCAAGTTTTTACAGACCTACCTGCGCAACTTCCGGCAGATACACTGCTGGTATTCAATGATACACGTGTAATACCCGCACGGGCATACTTCCAGAAAGAAACAGGCGCAGTAATTGAAATACTGCTGCTGCATCCTGAAATGCCCACCCGCGTGATCAACGATGCGATGCTGGTCAGAAATGAGTGTGTTTGGGAATGTATGATCGGGAATAAAAAGCGGTGGAAATCTGCGGATACCTTGAAAACGACTGTTTTGGTAAATGCAGAGCCGGTCACACTGGAAGTATCCTACGCCGAATATGAGCAAAACCACGTGCATTTAAAATGGGGCGGCGGGCTGACCTTTCTGGAAATCGTGCAGGCGCTGGGTGAAATCCCGCTGCCACCTTATCTGAACCGGGATACCGAAGAGGGAGACAAGCAAAGCTACCAGACTGTCTACGCAAATCACGACGGGGCTGTTGCCGCGCCTACTGCGGGATTGCATTTTACAGAAAACGTTTTCAAAGAATTAGCCAGGCGAGGGATAAGCAGGTCATTTCTGACACTGCATGTGGGCGCGGGTACTTTCTTGCCTATCAAAGTTAATTCTGTTACGGCGCACAGAATGCATTCGGAGCAAATTGTTTTTTCGAGAGAACTGATCGAAGCGCTGCGAAATGCCGCCGGTCCGGTGGTGCCTGTGGGTACAACTTCCATGCGCTCGCTGGAAAGTTTGTACTGGTTTGGTGTGAAGCTTTTCAGGAATGAAACAACCGAGTTCCGGATTGAAAAATTATACCCTTATCCTTTTGAGGAAAGCGAGCTGCCCACTGCAGTGGAGTCGCTTGCTGCGATTGCCGCATTCATGGATGTGAATAATTACAGTTACATTACGGGTGAAACCGAGATATTCATTTTTCCCGGTTACCGGTTCAGGATTTGCAAAGGTTTAATTACCAATTTTCATCAGCCAGGCTCCACACTGATCCTACTAGTAGCGGCATTGGTTGGCGATGCCTGGAAACAGATCTACCAGGAAGCATTTGACAAAGGCTACCGGTTTTTAAGCTACGGCGACTCTTCCTTACTCTGGTCCGCAGCGCAATATTGACATGATATGATGAACAAAACGTGGGTTGTATTGCTGGTATTCTTGCTATTGCAAGCTTGTGATTCCGGTCAGAAATCACAGGGAAAAAAGGAAACCGCCAATAAGAGCAGCTACAAAGAACAAAGCGAAATCCGGCACGCCAAAGGTTTCAACGTTCAATATTTCGACCAATACAAAATCGTCACAATCAACAGCGCTGACTCTACCGCAGCTGGTGAAAAGTTTATTTTGCTTGAAAAAGGCAGGTCACGTCCGGAAGGTTACCCGGATGCGCAGGTAATTCAAATACCAGTTACTTCCATGGTAGGTACTTCCTCCATGCACACCGGCTTGCTGGAAGCGCTTGGCTCGGCTGATATTCTGACGGGGCTATCGGGACTGCAATACGTTTATTCATCCTCGGTTCAGAGGCGGATCAAGGCGGGTAAGATTGTGGAAGTAGGAAAGGACAATGGACTTAATCAGGAAAAGCTGATTGAAATGCACCCGGACCTGGTAATGACAGTAGGTTCACCAGGTACGAAAGTGGATCGTTTTAACGCATTGAGAGAAGCCGGTATCCCCGTGCTGACCAATTCAGAATGGGTTGAAACCACTCCGCTGGCGCGTTGTGAATGGATAAAGCTGGCGGCTGCATTACTAAACAAGGAAAAGGAAGCCAATGCAATTTTTGGCAAAATAGAAAGAGACTATAACCGCCTCGCGCGCCTGGCCCGCACCACAGATCCCAGACCAACCGTTATTTCCGGTTTGAACACAAAGGATGTATGGTTTTTACCAAGAGGCGATAATTATATGGCGCAGTTTTTTGAGGATGCCGGGGCAAGCTACTATTGGGCAGATACCAAAGGCGGCGGCAGCCTGTCGCTCAATTTCGAGTCGGTGTACCCCATTGCTTTAAAGGCGCAGTATTGGGTTAATGTCGGATTTAGTAAAAATGATACGCGCAGAAGTATCCTTGCGCAGGATTCGCGTTATGCTGATTTTGCCGCGGCCAAATCCAGAAAAATGTATAGCTACAATGCCCGCGTGAATGCGTCCGGGGCGCATGATTTCTTCGAGTCAGGCGCTTTTAACCCGCATACTGTACTGGCAGACCTGATCCATATCTTCCATCCGGAGCTGCTGCCGGGACATCAGCTTGTTTATTACAAACAGTTACCCTAAAAATGGCAGCACCTGCAAAAAGACAAGGATTGATCCTGACCTGCCTGGCATTGCTGGCAGTTGTTTTTTTTGCTTTAGATGTGCTGTCCGGGTCTGTGGCTATCCCATTCAGGGAAGTAATGCACATCCTTTTTTCACGTGAATCCGAAAATCAGGCGTGGCTTTTCATTGTTGAAAAAATCCGTATCCCAAAAGCGGCCACTGCTGTTTTGGCTGGCTGCGGACTTTCGGTAAGCGGCTTACTAATGCAAACGCTTTTCCGCAACCCGCTTGCTGGTCCCTCCGAACTGGGCATTACCGCCGGCGCGGGGCTGGGCGTAGCTTCGGTGATGCTGGCTGGCGGGAGCGCAGGCGGAATGTACGCGGTGAATCAGCTGGGTATCTCGGGTAGCTGGCTGGTGATTGTAATGGCGTCACTCGGTTCAGCATTGGTTATGTCGCTTATTTTGCTGATCGCTGGCCGGGTGAAAGACAATGTTGTGCTGCTGATTGTAGGTACACTTTCGGTGATTAGTATCTGGCAGTATATCAGTCAGCCGGAGGAGTTGCAGGAATATATTATGTGGACTTTCGGCTCACTGGGCGGGGTTACGCAGTACCGGCTTTTTGTATTGACAATTGTGGTACTGCTCGGCTTGCTTGCTGCATTTGTTTCTTCCAAATCTTTGAATGCATTATTGTTAGGTGAAAATTATGCAAGAAGCATGGGGCTGAGCATTGTGCGGAGCCGGCTGATGATCATGACCAGTACCAGTCTGCTCACGGGAAGTATCACTGCCTTTTGCGGGCCAATCGGCTTTATCGGAATTGCCATTCCGCACCTGACGCGCGCATTGCTGCGCACTTCTAACCACCGCATATTGATCCCTGCCTGCTGCCTTTCGGGTACCGTGCTGATGTTGTTCTGTGATATCGTTGCGCAGCTTCCCGGCACGCAAACTGTGATTCCGATCAATATCGTTACCTCCTTGCTGGGCGCGCCGGTCGTGATTTGGGTAATCCTGCGCAGTAACAACCTTCGTTCGTCATTCTCATGAAAGATCATCAGGCGGTACTGCAGACAGAGGCGCTATCTATCGGGTACCGGTCGAAGCGCGCTGACCTGGTTATTGCGGGTGACCTGAATCTCTCTTTGCAGGCCGGACAACTGGTTTGCCTGTTAGGCGCAAATGGTTCAGGTAAATCCACGCTGATGCGCACGCTGGCGGGTTTGCAGCCTGCATTGGCCGGCAAAATCCTGCTCGGTCAGCACGAACTTGCCCGGTTGAAACCGCAGGAACTCGCCACGCAGCTAAGCCTCGTTCTGACTGAGAGACTTGAAACGGGGAACCTTACAGCCCAGGAAGTAATTACCCTCGGCCGCACTCCCTACACGGGCTGGCTTGGTCAGCTTAGTGAGACAGACCGGCGTCAAATTGACCTTGCGATCACATATACAGCCACAGAATCGCTGCTTCACCGACAGATTAGTCAGCTCAGTGACGGAGAGCGGCAGAAGGTTATGCTGGCGCGGGCGCTGGCGCAGGATACGGGTGTTATTTTGCTCGACGAACCTACCGCGCACCTCGACCTGCCCAACCGTATCGGGTTGATGAAGCTGCTGCACCGGCTTGCCGCCGAAACCAACAAGGCGATTTTGCTCAGCACCCACGAGCTCGACCTTGCATTGCAGACTGCCGATCAGCTGTGGCTGATGAAAAAAGGTGGCGCATTGCTGGCGGGTGTTCCCGAGGATTTGATTTTAAGCGGAGCATTCGAATCTGTTTTCGACCAGGAAAATTTCTTCTTCGATACCAACACGGGTACATTTAATATCCAGCGCAATCCAACCGGGCAGGAGGTGTACTTGGAAGGCAGTGAAAAGGAGGTATTATGGACGAAAAAAGCGCTGCAACGTGCCGGATTTTCGGTGTCAGATTCAGCGGAAAGTCCCCGGAAGATCAGAGCAATGTACAATGCAGGTGGGAATGCACTGTGGGAGGTGAGCGGGAGCAGAAGTCCGGTCCGGCTACACTCCGTTGCAGCCCTGATTGCTTTTTTGACCTCTGAGTAAATAGAATATAACATCGGTGACTTAGCTGATGTTCTTTCCCTGATAATGGCTATTTTTGAAACCTATTAGCCAAACAGGTTTTACCCTTCACATGATTCTTCTGGTTCCATTAGCAATATGGCTTTGTACGGCCAATTGTTACCTGGCTTTTTTCAAAGACGGGTCCCAGTCATTCCGGCGCTCCGTCCTTGCTTCGGCCATTTTCCTCTTTTTCTTCATTGCGGCTGGTACCGAATTACTCAGCGCATTCAGTCTGATTAATTCTTATGTCGTAATTGCCGCCTGGCTTTTGTTCAATGTAGCCCTGATATTTATATCGGCCCGGCTGCAAAGTAAACACAAGCTTAACCTTCGTTCAATCAGCAGGTTTTGGATACAATCAGGTACGGCGTTATTTCGCAAGCTGGGCCTTTTTACTGTAATTATTCTCGGTTCACTGGCATTATGTACGCTCGTGGTGGCCATTGTAGCTACTCCCAATAACCTCGATTCACTCAGCTATCATTTGAGCAGGCTGGGCTATTGGGTGCAAAACGGGAATGTGGAACATTATGCCTCCCACATTGAACGCGCGATTTCATTCAGCCCCTTTTCAGAGTACGTACACTTGCATACGTACCTGCTTTCGGGCGGCGACCGGTATTTTCAGCTGGCACAATGGCTGAGCCTGGCGGGCATTCTCATCTGCGTGTCGCTGATCGTGGAGCTCTTCTCTGCCTCGGCTGTTCAGCTCCGCATTGCATTGGTGTTCGCCGCTACTTTACCCATTGTAGTGCTGGAATCCATGACAACGCAAAATGACCTGATGGTCGCATTCTTTGTGATTGCAGCCGCTTTTTACTGCTTTGATTTTACGCAAAACCGTAAGTCCATTGCCTTGTTGTTCCTGGCACTCGCAGTTGCGATCGGGATTATGACAAAGGGTACCTTCGTGTTCTACGCACTTCCTTTTGGATTTTACCTCCTCGTATTTACATTGGGAAGAGCGGATTTGTGGAAGTCGCTTGCATTGTTGCTGGCGGGTACCGTGATGCTGGTATTGCTGCTAAATGCACCTTTCTGGTACCGTACGCACCAGATTTTCGGCTCGCCGGTCGGAACGATGAGTAATGGAAACAGGAATGAGATACACAAACCGGCTGATTTTATATCGTCGCTTTCCAAGCACACTGCACTGCACCTGGGATTTGTTTCACCGGGCAACAGGTACAATCAATTTGTGGAAAACCGGTTGACGGACTTGCACGCTGCATTGAATGTTCCTTTAAACCGACCGGGCTCGGGAATGGTTTTCAAGATGAACAAGCTTAATTTCAATGAAGATTTTGCGCATAACTTCTTCGGAATGTGGCTGATCCTGCTCAGTATCCCATTGCTTTTCTTTGCGCGGCTTGTGCCCCATGCAAAATGGTACGCGCTGGCTGCATTTTTCAGTTACCTCATCTTCTGTCTGTTCATTGGCTATCAGACTTACGGTTCGCGTCTGCATATCCCGTTTTTTGTGCTCGCGGCTCCGGTGATCGGTCTGGTTTACGGCTTGGTACTGCCTGCATTTGCAAGCAAGATAATGCTCACGGCACTCTGGCTTTTTGCATTACCATTTGCACTTCTGAGCGTAACGCATCCGCTGCTTTCTACCAAATGGTTTTTTGAAAATGTGTTCCCGCCGATTAACAATGCATTGAACCTGCATATCTACGTGGGGCCGGGCAATGCGAACCTGATGCAGGAGAGTATCATTTTTTCTCCGCCCGAAAAAATAATATGGGGCGACCAGTTGCCTGAAATACAGCAGTTGACCCGCTTTATCGAGTCCCGAAATCCAAAGAAAATCGGTTTTGATTTAAAGGAAGCCAGCTATGATTATGCATTTCAATATTCTTTAAGAAAAGAAGGCCGTATTTTTGAGCATGTGGCGGTCCGCAATCCTTCAAAAGTATTGGAGAATACAGCATTCAGGCCTGATCTGATCCTCTCGGAGGTTTATGAAGGCGCTGCGTTTGACTGTCACGGACAAAAATACATGCTGGGTTTTCAAACACGCGATAAGTGGGTTTACATTCCAGCCAATAATTTGAAATAAAATTTACAGGTTTAATCAATGGAAATGAACGCATTGGAAGTTGTAGAAGCATATTACGCTTGCTTTAATAATCAGGACTGGAAAGGAATGCTGGCGCTGCTCGACCCGGAGATCAGGCACGAAGCAAACCAGGGCGATGTACGCGTGGGTATCGAAAAGTTCACTGAATTTTTGGGTAAAATGGATGAAGCTTATGAAGAGAAGCTTACGGATATGTTCTTTTTTACAGAAAAAACCGGAACGCGCGTCGCAGTTGAATTTGTGGTAAATGGCGTTTACAAGAAGGCGGAAGAAGGTTTACCGGAAGCTTACGGGCAAACTTACGTGCTGCCTGCCGGAGCTTTCCTGGAAGTAAACGCGGGGAAAATCACGCGCGTAACCACTTACTATAACCTGCCGCTCTGGATTGAGCTGGTTTCAAAGAAATAATGCAGGATCTCTCATATATTTCAAAAAAAGGCGCTGAGATCGAAAGTGTTTTCGAAGACCTGGGAAAGTTGCGCATTGCTGTTTTTCATGATTTTCCCTACCTCTACGAAGGCGACCTGGCTTATGAAAAGGAGTACCTCAAAATTTACAGCGAATCTGCCAGAGCCTTACTATTCGCAGTTTATGATGGTGGCAAAATGGTCGGCGCTACTACCTGCATTCCATTGTCTGATGAAACAGAGGAAGTACGCGCACCTTTTGAGAAAGCGGGGTACGATGCACGCACTATTTTCTATTTTGGCGAAAGCATTCTCCTTCAAAAATACCGTGGACTTGGTTTGGGCCACCGCTTTTTCGACGAGCGGGAAGCCCACGCGCGCAGTTTTTGCGATTATCATCTCGCGTGTTTTTGTGCGGTGGAAAGAGCAGCGGATCATCCTGCCAGACCAGACAATTACCGGCCAAATGATGCTTTCTGGCAAAAAAGAGGTTACATAAAAACGCCGCAACTGCAAAGTACAATGCAGTGGCTGGATATCGGGGATACCGAGGAAACAGCCAAGACAATGACATTTTGGTTGAAAGATCTGAAAAGCAAATAGATGAAAGTTACCGTTGCAGCAGCCCAGTACCCGATCACCGAACACACTGACTTTTCTGCGTGGAACAAGCACATTGCGCATTGGGTGAGTCAGGCGGCTGCGCAGGGAGCACAGCTTTTGCTTTTCCCTGAATATGGATCTATGGAGCTTGTCAGCATTTTTTCAGAGGCTGTCAGAAGCAACATCCGTGAACAGATCTTCACACTGGATGCATTGAAATCCGAGTTTTGTGCGGTGTTTGAAGAGCTGGCGAAAGCATATCAGGTAACCATTGTGGCACCTACGATCCCTGTTGTTGAGCAAGGTAAAAACCTCAACCGCGCGTATGTATTTTCTCCCTCCGGACTGGCTGGGTATCAGGACAAGTTTTTCATGACGCGTTTTGAAGATGAGGAATGGGGCATTGAAACTGCACCAAAAGTATTGACTGTCTTCGAAGCTTCCTGGGGTAAATTCGGCATTCAGATCTGCTACGATGTGGAGTTCCCGATAGGGGCGCAGTTGCTGTGCGAGGCGGGCGCCGGGTTGATCCTTGCGCCGAGTTGTACCGAAACTATTCGTGGTGCCACCCGCGTGCACGTTGGAGCCCGGGCGCGTGCATTGGAAAACCAGGCATATACCGTTGTTTCCCAAACAATCGGCAACGCGGCCTGGTCGCCTGCAGTAGATATCAATTATGGTTTTGCCGCCTGTTACTCAACGCCCGACAAGGATTTGCCCGAAGAAGGAATCGTCTCAACAATGCCTCCGCAACAAGAAGGCTGGCTTATCCAGGAACTGGATTTTGCAAAGCTAGAAAACGTGCGAAGTGACGGGCAGGTTTTTAATTTTCGTGATTTGAAAGGTGTGAAAAGCCATTTTTTACAGGAAGAAATTCAGATTTCAACCATTCGGGTTTAGCGTACTCACTACTCAACACCTATTTGTGTGAAGTAATTGTTGAAGTTAGTGTCCCCAGGCAATGTCAATATGCCAAGTATAATTTGGGAATCAAGCCACTCGATTTCACGATAATCATGTTGAAATAACTTTCCAGACTTTTTTGCCACCTTCACCCATCTTTCGAACAGACCAAGCCGACATTTTTCAAGACCATCTATACTGTCGCAAACATATAATAATGGACAATTATATTCAGTCATAAATTCCTCTATCAAATTTGTGAGGGTATTCTGAATTTTTTTGTCAAAACCAACACCAGGGCTGACTGGAAAGAACGCGACCTCATGCATGTGTTCACACGGCACACAGTCAATGTTGAAATAATAAGTGGCTTTGCTAAATCGATCTACGTAGTCGCCTCTTTTATCCGAAGTAAATTGATAAACGATATGCTTTCCTGACTTTTCAACTAGTTCGTGAGGATAAACGTCAAGCAATTGTCAATCCGCGTTTCGACCCTAACTTAGTCTCTCCGGATTGAATTTTGCCCTTCCACTCTTGCTTCTCTTTCAATGCCGCTTTGATAAATTCCGGCATTGGCTTGTCTATTTTGATCTGCTTTTTCATTTCTAGTATGTGTTTAAAGATTGGTATTTAAATGTTCTTCCACTGAATGCTAATTTACAAATTTCAAATTTCTTATGTCACACAGATTGTCAAATTATTAGGCTCAAAGACTCAAAAAGAAATCAGATTGCTCTTTCTGCAATAAATGCATCATGCTCAAATCTTTAAGCTATTGGCGAAAGTCATAATCTTACGACATTTCTCTTATTCCCAAACCAGGTATCTCTTACTGCGCCGGTTCCGTTGAAGCGGTATTGAACACCCACAATGCCGGTTGCTTCATTTGGGAAATTAACTGTGTAGGCTTTTTTGTCGTTAACGTAAATGTTTGCCTGTTTTGCGACTGTTTCAACTCTTAGTTTCGTCCACGCCGTCAGGTCTGCACCAAAATTTGACAGATCGGCCTCTTTGCTCGTCACATAAGTTCCGCAAAAAGCCAGCGCCAGATCGCCGATGCAAGGTTTCGCCGCAAGCGGAATAATGATAATGTCGTTTTTACATTGGATTAGCACCTGCATAGGCTGACAAGCATTTGTTCCCTGATTGAAATCACTCCTCACATGCGTTTCAAATACAAAATTATCACTCATCAGATCGCCCATATCGCGCTGGTTGAAAATTCGAACTCTGGGCGCTTTGGGGTGCAGTGACAGGTTGTATTTGTTCAAAACACGCTCGTTTACCTCCACAAGACCGTTTTTGACGCATTCTTCCTTCTTAAAATAAACAGGTACCGGCTCTTCCTCAGCCAGGCAAAGCCAGCCGCCCGACGTAATCCAAAGATCCTGCGTTTTGACGATCTGATTGTCTGCAATCAACTTGGTATTAAAATAACCGGGATAGTAATAAATGGAAGAATGTTCGTGCTGGTTCTTTGAGACAAGTTTTTTGCGGCTCACATCCCAGGTTTGTGCGATAAACACCGAGTCAGTTTTAGCAGCCTTTGCATCATAGTGGAACACGACGGAATTAGGAACACCTTCTGTAACCATTTTGTCGGGACGGAAAGAGAACAGCTTGGGATCGAGCGTGGAATCAGAGGCTTTGTTGGACAGCAAGATATAGCCGACAAGCAACAAAGGAAGCAGCGAAAGAAGCCAAAGGTATTTTAATTTGATTCTTTTCGTTGGTGGCGTATTTGCCGGCAACGGGGTAGTGTGTACGTCAGCGTTTTTCGCCATGCTTTCCTGTTGCCTGAACTGCCGCCAGTCTGTGAAACCTGCAAACCTGGCAAGTGCATTGAGTGTGGTGAGGGTTGGCGCGCTGTCGTATTTGAGCTTTCCCCAGATCCGTTTCAAGGTGGTAATACTGAGTCTTACGCTGGTCTTTTCGTGTAGTACATCACTCAGCTTTTCAAAGTCGTAGTTGCTCCATTGGCCGCTGTCGCCCCAGCTGAGCTGTGACTCGATCAGCATGAGGCACTTTTTTAGGTCCTGCTCTTCTCCTGTTTTTGTCATGGCTTTGATAACGACTTTTCGGGTCTCCTTTTTGCGTAATCAAAAATACCTTTTTAGATGGATTCGGGATGGGAAATGCATGCAATCTGCCAAACTTCTTCCGATGATTTGCTCATACCGGCCGTTTGCTTATTTGTTCTTTGTCTTGTAGTGTGGATGAATAGTTTTGTGGCGGTTCAATTGTAACTCGTTGAACTACCCGGATGCCCTGCGTGTGTGTGAACCTGGCATTCGGGTCTTTTTTTGCCCGCATGTAAGCCATGAAAATAATCGCCGGGTATATGAGCCTCATCACATTGCTATTCAATTTACTTTCCTGTCAGGGAAGCAATACTTCATTTAAGCCAGGCATCTTATCAAAAGCGGGCTATTACATTCAAAACGACAAGGTTTATTACTACGGAGGCTTCGGAAATGCAACTGTTACAGCATTGGAGAATGCAGCCGCAGCACAGTTCGAAACACTCGAAATGCGCTTTCCCGAACAGCCTTTTGCACATTTGTATGCGACCGACGGAAAACAGGTTTATTTCGAAGGTAAGCTGATCAAAGGTGCAGACCCGAAAACTTTCTCGGTTTTGGGTTACGGTCTGGGCAAGGATAGTGTCCACGTTTTTGCATTCCACTCCATTTTATCCGATGATCCTGCGCATTATGTGGATGCAAAAGGCGGCTTGTTCAAAGACAGCAAACATGTGTACGACCATGACAGGATTGTTTCTGACGATCCCGGCAGCCTCGTTTATATAGGTAGTTCAAATCTGCGCTCCTACCATGCAGATTCAAAAGGTGTTTTTTCGGGATCAATCAGGATAAATGAAGCTGACGCCAGCACGTTCAAGCCTTTGTTGCACAACTATTCAATGGATTCCAAAACTGTTTTTCTCATTGATGAGGGATTGCCCGTAAAATTGGAAAATGCTGACCCGGCTACATTGAAGGTGTTGTCGCCTTACTATGCAAAAGATGAAAAGCACGTATTCTGGCGAAGTCATATCTTACCAGGTGCCGATCCGGCAAGCTTCAAAATCACCAGCGAAGAACATCATCAGAGTCAGGATAAATGGCGGAGTTACCGGCAGTATTTTGTCGTTGGATCTGACTCAACGAAACAATAGTATCTGGTTCGAACTGTGCTTTCATGAATGAAAATCGCGTCTAAAATCAAAAGCAGTCCTTCTCAGATGAGGCAATTGATGTATCCACTGTTCCTTCTTTGCCCGCCTGAATAGGGTAGTAACATCCGGCTTTTGTTTTAAATATCTCTGACTCACTTCCACAAATGATAGCGCATGCCCGGCCTTCTACAATGTGTTTTATTGCCCGGCTGTCATCTACACGCATCTTATACTTGAATAATCCCTTATACCGCGATCCATCCGGTCGTAGTCCATCCCAGCCATAATCGGCGATCGCCATTTTGGAATTACAATAGGGTTTTTGATACAATATAGTGTCACCCACGGCGCTGTATATGGTAAATCCCCAAATATCGGTCACAATATCATTTACGAAAGGCAGGAAATAATCATTCACACCATCCTTATTGGGCGTAAAAACATTAGGTACATAAATGCGCTTTTTTTCATAAGAAAATTCAACAGGCTGAGTACCGCAGCAGGATTCGTATTCCTTGCTGCCGGGTTTGGGTTGGTCCTGGGAAGAGCAGGTTTGTGCAGTGGAGATGAATAGGAGGAGGGATAAGGTTAGTGTGTTTTTCATTTTTGGGAAGTTTGTTGTGATTGGTAGTTTGGGCAATGTGTAGCTATTTAGATTACGTCTGGCTATAACTAGTTAGCTATGATCAGAATTACGAGCAGATTGACTCCGAATCCAATACCCCAATTGGACCAAACTTTTCGCTGCTTTATTTTTTTTGCCTTTTTGGTATATGCCTTATAGTAGTCTGGCTGCTTGAACAAATCCTCATTAGGATAGCCTAAGTTCTCTATTTTGGGGTTTGTGGCGGAGTATAAAATTGCAGGTACAAGCCCAATAATGGGTGAAACCAAGCTAGTAATTAACGTTCCGGTTCCAGCGGCTTTATATCTTTTATAATGCCGTGCTGCATCAATCTGTCCTTTTATATTTAGATTTTCAGGCTTAGGTACAGTGTAGAGCTGTTGATCCTGAACGACGATGGTGGAATCAGTTAGATTTTGACCATAACTCGTGAAGCCACAAAATAGAATAATGAGAATTGGGAAGATAATTTTCATAGATGAATTTGATAATGAATAGATAGAAGCCTGGTTGCTGATTAATAGATTGCCTGGTACTAACTTGACATTTCACAATTGTACCTTAAAACACATTAACTTGTCCTGAGGATTTTTCAACCGGTTAGTCAAATTTCCCTAACGGTAACAATAAGTACGGATTGAATATTAATTGTGATGTAGATGTTCCGTGTAGGCTGATATGTTGATCATTATCGTGTCGGAACAATACTCCATATTTACGTATGCGAACCGAGATCTTAATGCAATTTCTATCCCTTTTCTGTCAAGTTCATCGTATAATAAGTAGTCGCTGTATTCGCATTCATGGGCTTTTTTGGTATCTCGTATCCATAGCTTTAATTCTTCGATTATACTTCTACATACTGGAAGGTCGTCTGGTTATGTAAATTTGTCACTATCGTGATCATCTTTAACACGAGTTCCTTCAAAAGAGGATTGTATAATTAAATATTTTATACCGGTTGTGTGTAATTATCAATAGCAAGCGTAAATCGAAAGTTACTAGCGTTTCCAAATTTGTTGTTGATAACGTAGTATTATAGCTGATCGAAGAGGGCTAGTTCTAACTGATGCTATTCGTTAGACCAAGCATTGATTTTCATTATAATTAGTTTAATAGCAGAATTGAATCGGCTTCTCTGCTGCCATTTGTCGGACTTTCTCTACTGAGCAGTGGTCTTTAATATACTCATCGGGATCATAAAATTTCTTCTCCCGTGTGTCAAATAAGAAAATTCTATTGTTCTCAACAAACCAGATACTGCTACGGAAATACTTTACAGTAAAAAGAAGCTTATATTTTCTCTTGGAAAGTATACTTAATGTTCGTTTTACTTCGAAATTATAATGGTATTCTTTCTCTTCCATTGAATCGTCGTAATTGCACACTTTGCAACTGGCAAAGTTTATTTTGTTAAAGCAATCGAGTGTACCATGGAAACGATTGTTTCTAAGTAGTATGGCAAATTCAAATGGAAAAGATATGTGCGGCTCTAAGTAGTCAATTATTTTTTTTGAAGAATCATACTTGACAGCTTCGGGTGTAAGTACCATTGAAATAACAGGTATAAATTTTAGCGTTGCAATTAGGGAGTATGCTTCAAATTTCGACATCCATTCGTCGGATGTGACCGAACGAAGTAGCTCTTTCTTGGCACTTCTTCTTGCCATTTTGTTGATTTTCTTTGTATTGCTAAAAATGCTCTGACTGAGCGCAACATAAGAGCTTATTAGAATGATCAGGATAGTTAAAACTGTTCTCATAATGATTACCTTTTAAACTTTATAATAAATGTCGGAACATCCAGAGCTTTACGATATGTTGATGTACTGAAGCCTCCCGTGGCTGGATTCATTGATTTGATTTCAAAGTATGTTCTGGGCGTTTTCGATTCATAGGTTTTTTGCCATAGTTCGACTCTAACCGGAGCAATTGCATGGTTGTTGTTCTCTGCGATGATCGCTGCATTGCCTTTTTGCAATTCTCGTCCTATTGTCAAAGGGCTTGCTCCTAAGTAACCCGTAACACTGTTATCTCCATACAGCGCCTTAAGTGCCGCCATAGTATTTGTTCCCGCACTAGGATCATAGTAAGAACCAAAAGCATTCATGATCTCCTCGTAACTTCTTCCATTCGACTGAGGCAGCCCCTCCAAATATTCAGTAGCACATATCAAACAATCATAACCACTTCGCTGGTGTAGGCCTGTTGTAGATGCTCCCTCTAGATTATACTCAGCCAGCATCGTACGAGTCGGCTTCTCAATAGTATATGTGTAAGCCGCACTCACATTCCAGTCAAATCCGCCCTTTTGGCTCCAACCAATACCTGCGCTGCCGTTGAAATTGTTAACAGTTCCGCCATAGCTAAGACCTGCATTCCAGCCACTGCTCGTTCCATATCCCACGCCGAAGCTGAGCCCTGCATAACGATAGCCATACCCAGCAAACCAACCAGAGGAACCGTACCCCCCATAAAGGCCGAATGCTGAGCCTTGCACTGACCAGTAGCCGCTTTCGCTCTTGAAATTATATCCGCCAGTTACCGAAGCGCTTAGTACACCTGGTACACCAACACCAACTTCTAATCCAATGCTAAATCCTCCTTTTCCGAAGCTAATTTGAGGAATTATGAAGAATGCCTCCCCACTAGGATCCGTATACTTCAGAGGATTATTCCTCACATAACTATACCGATTATAACCCTGCGTCGAATACGCATCCTGCACATAATTATCCACACTCAACACCCTCCCCACCACCGGATCATACATCCGGCCGTTCATGTTAATCAGATTGAAATTCGTCAAATGCTCGTGGCCGGTGAATCCACGGTACAGGTAGCTGGTTGGGGCCGGAACATTGGCATAATCCCAATTGGCAGGGTGACGGAGGTGGCCCCAGGCGTCGAAGTTCTGGTCGAGTATGACGGTCCCGTTAAAAGCCGTTAATGTCAGTAGCGATCCCAGGTGGTCGGTGTAAGTGTAATAATATTGGTCTGCATTGTTCTCGCGGATCACGATGGCAATCAGCCCGGCAGCTGAAGTAATGTAATGCAGGTGCTTGTCGGCAATGCCTGGGGTTACATCCTTTTCGTAGCTTCCAAAGTAGTAATGCGTATTGATCAGCGCATTGTTCTTTTTCATTACCCCTTTCAGGCGCTGGTAATCGGCACCATATGTGTAAGTGAGCTCATAAGGCTGTCCCGATCCGTTCTCCGTGATTTTTTCAGGCTGGTTGAATGCGGTGTATGTAATTTCCTGAGTCAGGATTGGAATCGCTGTCGTAGGCGAAACGATACCAATAACCGCATTCAGTTTCGTAGCGTGGTAGTTGAATGTCTGCCCGGCATCGCTTTTTGCAGTAATGTTGCCGGACGCCGAGTAGGATGTTACCTGTGCAGGTTTGCCCAAAACTGTGGCCGTCAGGAGCCGGTCGAGGTTATCATATGTAAAGCTCTCTTCTTTATTCTTAATGTAATCTTTTCGTTTATCCAGATTGCCTTTTGCATAGTTCCAGGTCAGTTCGAGGTTCTGTACACCAGCTGTTGTGAACAATTTGGGTACCCCATAATTGTAAGATGTCACGGAGGATTTCCCATTACCCAATGCATACGACGTGTTTTGCCCCAGACCATTCATCCCGTTATTGGTATAGAGCGTCACCGCGTTGGTGCTGTTTTTAATCGTTGTCGGATAGCCATTGCCATCATAGGCATGATTGGTTCCGAAGCCAGACGGATATAACACCGATGCCATGTCACCGTAAAGGTTATAGCCGTAAGTAGTGTTGTAAACAGTGGCGTCGACAGATTGTTTTACTGTTTGCAACCTTCCAAATGCATCGTAAGTGTACTCATCCAGATTGCCAGCAAACCCTGTTACCTTTTTAAGCTGATTGGTTGATGCCCCGCTGCCGGCGGGGAAGTATTCGTAAACCGTTGTACCCTCCGGACCAGTGCGGCTGGTGTTGCGACCCAACAGGTCGTACTGCATCGTGTGCGTTTTGTTGTTTGCATTGGTTTGGCTCGCCAGCTGCCCCAATGCATTGTAATCATAAGTAGTTGTACCAGCGTTGAGGTCGGTCAGCGAAGTTTGCCGGCCTTGCACATCGTATTGGTTGCTTGTAATCGCCGTACCATTGTTTACTTCCTTGAGAGCGCCGTGGCTGTAATAAGTGTAGGTCAATGTGCCGCCATGGTCTGTGGCGCTGACAACCTGGCCGCTGGCATCCGTTACTTTTGAAGAAACTCCCGATGGCGTAGTGGTGGTTGTGGTCAGCTTTCCTGCTGCATAAACGTAGCCAATGGTTGTAGTGCCAAAAGGACCGTTATTGCTGATATTGAATGGCCGGTTGTAGGTATCATACTGCGTTGTAGTAGTCAGCACCTGTTCCCCGGATTTATAAGGGTCGGTGGATGTGGCTACATTGCCGCGGGTATCGTAAGTCTTGACCTGGATAATGGTTTGTCCCTGAAAACCTTCCGTTTCGCTTTTGATTTCCCTCCCTAACAGGTCATAAAATGTTTTTACATCCGGCTTGCCGGGGTGGCTGGTGTTCAGATACCAGATTGAGTTACCTGAAATACTCCAGCCATAGTTTTGGGTGATTGAGTAACCTTCCGGCAATATGGTTTTCTTATCCCGGCCAAAAGCATCGTACTCCATTGTTGTTATCAAACCATCTACTCCGGTCGACGTCAACGGTTTTCCCCATTTAGGATCGTAAGTCGCAGAAGAAGTTTGACTTAGTTCATTGGTTGTCGTTTCCGGATAGCGGCCTTTGGTGTCGTAAACAGAAGAGGTTGATCGCGCTGGAAGACCGGAAGGAGTAACAGTCGTTTTTTTCAGGTTACCAAGTGGGTAATATTCGAAAGTGGTGACTACGCTCTTCGGAAGTCCCACAAAATCTGTTTTGCTAGTAAGTTGACCAATGCCGTTATATCCGTATCCTGTTGAAACCGTAAATGCAGGCTGACCAGCACGGGTGTTTGAAACGGTGACAGACGTCGGTTTGTTTGGAATTCCTGCGGGATAAGCGCCGAAAATGGTGTTGGTAACCGTCGTTTCAACCCCATTGTTGACCGTATTTTGCTTGATATTACCGTAATTATCGTAAACATTTACCGTAGTAATTGTACGCCCTTCAAATGCATTATTTTGAAGAATGTTGGTAGTCTGGACCCAGAACCGTTTGGCTGCGGGATTAATAAATACATTGGTATTGGTCGTTTGATCAAGCAATGCATTGGTAGATGCCAGATAGGTGGAAGTCCGGTAAGGAACAGCCGTGTAGTAGGTTGTATTGAATTCATTTTCAACAACGGTTTTGAACCCTGTTGCCAGGTTGTTTGCTGTTATTTTACCAAACCCAAGAAAGCCTTTTCCGGCCCGATGAAGTTTTGTGCCTTCGTAAGTATATTGCGTGGTATTGAAACCGCCAATTCCATCTTGTATTTTGAAGTCAGAAACGGCGTAAAGCGCGGGCTGAATAGCGTTTAGTGGATATGCTGTGAGATTTCCACGGATGTGGAAGCCATTTTCATCAGTCAGCTTTTTATAGCTCCATTCCGTGACGTGATTGTATCCATTCTTTACCTTTTCAAGGATATTTTCGCGTCCTTCTTTTTTGAAGTTGAAAACATCCATCGCTTCATTGATGCTCTTGAAGTTGATCACGTCGGCTCTTCGGTCACCATTGAAATCTCCGATCATCGGAGGTGGGGCTCCTAATCTTACGGCATAAGTGCTGGCAATGCGATGGAAAGTGGCTCCTGTATTAGAATAGCCCTTTCCGTAGTAAACATCCAGATTCGCGATCTCTGCTCCAATGGGTTGCCAGCCGTGATAAATGTCTGATTTACCATCCCCATTTAGATCGGCAATACCGAGTTGATCTCCCAGGTAAAGGTCTGTATCAGGTGTGGTATTGAAAGTAAAAGGAGATTCATAGAACCCAACTCCATTGGATATCAACACCTTCCATGTTCCCGAGGTTGTTAGTTTGGCAAGAATATCCGTCTTTCTGTCGCCGTTAAAGTCACCAAAATAGCTGAGGTGATCTTTATTTAAATAATTGGCAGAATAATGGATCCGTCGTGCAGTCCACCCGTCGAAAGTGAAAACCTCGCAATTAATGCCTTTGATCAGCATGATATCACTTTTGCCGTCACCATTAAAGTCAACGATGTGCACTTTGTCGACGGTAGCCCAGTCGGTTGTCTCAAAAAGATGCGTCCCCGAAATAACAATTGACCCAAAATCGGGCTGCACTTTGCCGTTGTACAAGTGACAGTTGTAATTCACGGCATTATTTCCGAGCATGGTAAGAATATCCTGCACGCCATCTCCATCGTAATCGCCGGGAAATATGAAGTGTCCGCTTGGGTGAATTTTTGAATAACCTGTGTAGGGTGATAACGTGAGCGGGTCAAATTGGATGGCGAATTGTCCATTGTTTTGCCAATCATAGTTTTGAACTGTCCGGTAAATGCGAAGGCTTGTCAATGTGCGATTTTGTCCCGATCCGGCAATATTGGTCATCAGCACATCATCTGCACCATCACCCGTGAAATCGTAAGCAAAAAAATCAAACGAGTTCGGTATACTTTGTTTTTTGACAACTGAATAAGTAACAGGCGCGTCTGTGATATTGCCTACATAAAAATCGTTCGGACTTGCTGTGTATGGCAGATACTTCGTATAAACCATCATTCTATATGCGGAAGGGTTCTGGATCAGGCTGGCTTCCAGGAAATCGGTTAATCCATCGGCATTAAAATCACCTGTAATGGTTGTTGCGGATGGATTGTCGTACCCGTCTGTCGTGACCGTGCTAAATTCGGTAGGAGGATCACCATATTTGAAAATATTGGCGTTCAGGGAAGTGCCGTCGGTGCCCGATTCAATCACCTCTTTCAGGTAAGAATTAATGTTATCGTGACCATAGTTGAACTGGTAGG
Organism: Dyadobacter sp.; assembly: GCF_051859145.1. Taxonomy (GTDB): domain Bacteria; phylum Bacteroidota; class Bacteroidia; order Cytophagales; family Spirosomataceae; genus Dyadobacter. Next base: position 15,374 of record NZ_JBHYGF010000035.1, on the reverse strand, counting down.
TTTTGACAACAACGCCACTGGTCCTGGTAGTGACTTTATCCAGCAGGTATTTGCTTTCTATGCGCGTATCGTTTTCAAAACCCGCGTTTTCATCAATAGTTCGGACTTTGTAATCGAATCTAATCTGGTTATAAGGGTCTAGTGATTGGGCTGCATTTCCGGTGTAGTTAATTTCTTCAACAAGCAAGGAGAAGCTTACTGCCTTGTATTTGAAGGAAATATAGTTTCCATCGGGATATGTAATGCGTGACAAAGCCCACGTCAGAACAGTTGCATTCTGCCCGGTATGCCTGGAATCCGGCGAATTGCCGTACTCCATCTTGATTCCATCTTTCGTAACAATTTCAAACCATTGCGGGCCGTCTCCCTGGGTACCTTTGGAGGTGATAGTAGCAAAGTTTTCACTCTCGGTATCATACGTCGTATTCAGATCTCCGTAGTTACCTACTTTGGCAATCAGTCGGGAACCATCCAAAACAAACCGGTCACTGTTTGTCATTACAATGGGATTCACCTCATTATCAAAATATACATTCCGCGTGCTGCGGGTGATTTCTGACAAGCCGCCAATGTTCCATCCCTGGCCTAAAACACCATTTCCTCCCAGGGAATAGTAGTTCACCGATACAGTCGGAGCAATACCATTTGTGCCGGGCGGCACTGCCAGTGGTATCGAGTAAGTGGCACCTCCCGACGTCACGCCGGCACTTTCGGAAATACTTCCAACGGGAAGATTTTGATTAATGGTCCGACCGTTGAAAGTAGCTCCCGTGTGTAAGGTCTGGTAGGTTATGTTTTGTGCAAGAGCGTTGAAGCTGTACAGGACTGTGAAAAGCCAGAGGATCTTGCGGGGAAGACATATTGATGCATGGAATTTTGCCGGGTGACTGGCTGGTCTGACTTTGCAATGGAAGTAAAATGTCTTCATATACAGGAGGGTTTAAATTCAATTCTGGCAAGCGGAATAGCGATGTATCTTTCTTCTCCATACCTGAGAAAACAAGTGGTAAAAACATGGTAAGCCCTTGTTCTTTTTCAGAACTTCAAAGTGGATTCACAAAGCTTTTTGTTGAGTGGGAATGTGGACGCCGAATCTTTTAACTCGGGGCAATCCTAAGCCGGCAGGACATCGGCAAACGTATTAATTAACTTTAAAAATAAATGAAGATGTACGGTGCAATTATTTGCCGGTTGTACAACGAGTTATGATTCAGTGATTTGTGCGACTCATGGGTATCATGATAAAACGAATGGTTTACAATAAGCCTTTCATGAAGTTGAGTGACTGTATTTGGTACTAGCCTGTTAATACAGTTGAATCAATCCGTTTGAAAGAAGTTTCTTGCCGCAGGAAAACTCCTTTGGGTTTGTTTGATAATGTTCAATACAATTACCACGATGATGCAAACGCATCCATTGTCAACAAACCTTCCACATTCACCCCATGAAATACCTCTTTATTGTGGCGCTCTGTTTTGCTTCCTCTCGCGCATCATTTTCACAAGGGATCGCATTTGCCTATGATGCCGCGGGCAACAGAATCAAAAGAAGCTCGGCTGCCGACCTTACACCTACGATCGATATCAATGCATTGCTATTTGCTGAGGCTGCATCGAGGGACTTTGTTTTAAATATTTATGAAATCAACAATGTGGAAACATCGGGATCGATTTCATTTCGCATTAGTAAAACTTCGTCTTTCAAGATCACTTATCCATTAACATCCGGTACTTCGAATGTGTTGGGAGGGGTAGCGAATCAAAACTCTAACTGGGACTTTTCGGAGAATGCCAACTTTGTAATTATCACTTCGAAGCCGGGGATTAAGATAGCACAGGGAGGTAAGGCTGTTGTTGGTTTTAAAATAACCAGAAATGCAGGCCAACCCGCTAACATTACTCAAAATATAACAGCCGTGATTGTCGGCGGGGCAGGTGGAGAGGTAAACAGCGACAATAACCAGGCGATTGTTCAAGTAAGTACTTTGTAGCAGCGTACACGGTTAAGCTGAGTAACGAGCAATAAAAAAGCCCCATTCGCAAGAATGAGGCTTTTTACTTTCAGGCTCCCGAAGTTGGGGCTGATAAAAAGCATTAGTAACCTGATAATCAGCTATCTACTTTCTGATCATGTTATGGCCGGGCTATTTGTAACAATGGTGATCAATATCTTGCAAATAGATCTTGTTTCAACCCGTTGAAGGCTGTAAACTTACATGAAGCACTTTGAATAAATCTGTCATCGGTTTTGACACTATCCCGATCCTGTCACCGCTTTTCACCAGGCAGTAAATCGACAAGCTTAGCCGTCATAGCGCGCAGATAATCAACCTCTTTCTCTAATTTTTCGACTGTTAGATGCTTCTCTTTTAGCATCTGATCTTTGGTTTCAATCTTCTTCTCGAGTTCCTTTATTTTCTTGGCTTGCTCTCGTTTTTCCCGGTCATGCCTTTCAAACGTGTCCTGGTCCTCTTGTTGATGTTCTTGCAACTCTTGCTGAAGCTTTACGTTCTTCGCTTCGCACTTTTTTAGTTGTTGATAATAAAACTGAGCATCTTCCTTGAAGTCGTTCAAATCTTCCGAATAGGTCAGAATTGCCTCAGGTGACATCTCAAATATGCTAGCAATTTCCTCCAGGCGATCCACTGTAAGTTGTGAAAGTCCCCGTTCAAGCCTGGCGTAGTTGCTCTGAGCCAGGCCAAGTTTCTTAGCAATTTCTTCCTGAGTTAAATTTTTCTTTTGGCGTATCGCCTTGATCTTCAAGTATATCGATTCCATTATGCGATTATAGCATACTATAAAGCATATTAATGCTTGATATTATGCGAAATTGGTCTATATATTTGTAATATAATATATGCGATTGTTGTTTTTATTATTCCATTATCAAAAGTTGACCTATGCAAAATACGCCACTTCCGTCCATTTCGCAAGTTATTAGCGAGGCTCTTCCAGCCAATGTAGATTTTAAGCCTAAGAGGGATTTTTACCAGCTAATTGGAATCAATAAGCATCGATTCTCGAAGATCATGAAGGGGGAGATAGACCCAACTCGTTCAGAGCTAAGGTCAATCTCGACGTACTTTAAAATAGCTGTGGAAAAGTTTATTTGATCTGAGAACCAAAGACCTACTCATGTCTGCACAACTGAGCAGGGCAAATAACTAGATTTCACTATGACGAAGATAATACATGATACTCGCATCGCGACGCCAAGATTAAAGAGACGTTTAACTGTTACTGCGTATCTCCGTGGTAACTCAATCTATTGTAAACTCTTTCTTAATGGGAAGAGCCTTAGTTTTTCTACTGGCTTAACTAGCTCAGCAGCAAACTTCGACAAGTCTACCTTTTCATTGAAGAATGATCAGCAGGGTACCAATATTCTGCAATCACTTCGTACGGATATACAACGAACATATTCTGATTTTGAACTTACAAAACGACGCCCTGATCTAAGAGAGATAAGGGATATTGCCTTAAATAGCAAAACCGTAGATTCTGACATCCCGACCGTTATACAATGCCTC
>NZ_JBHYGF010000035.1:7800-11835 GCF_051859145.1 Dyadobacter sp. | reverse complement strand
TGCCTCGAGAGATTTCTTAATAATGAATTTGTACAGCTGGAAGGTATCGAATATGAGAAAAAAACGGTTGACAAAAAGCGGTATATAGTTGCGCGTACGAAACAATATATTCTGTCTACTTACGGAAATCGCTATTTGCAACTTTCTCAATTAAGGCCAATAGACGGGCAAAACCTTGTAAATTTTTGTAAGAAGAATTTCGCGCATGGGCACAATCATGCAGTGTTGCATGCTGAGTTTCTGAAGCGCACCTTAAACTACGCAATTGCTAACGAGTGGATTGAAAAGAACCCGCTTGCATTTTTTAGACCAAAGAGGGAGCGCAAGCAAGTGCAAGTTTTACACGAGGGTGACATTAAGAAGCTGGAAGCGGCGTCGTTCTCCACCCGGGAGTATGTATACGTTCGAGATGTATTTCTTTTTTGCTGCTATACCGGGCTTTCTTATACAGATGTAAACCGCCTTGATAGATCTCACTTAGCCCTGTCGGATGATGGAAGCCCATTAATCCGTATCAGTAGGGGCAAGAATGGAAATCCTTGCATAATACCTCTGATCGAAAAATCGATTCGCCTCATTCAGACTTACTCTGATAATCCGGACAGTGTTCGTAGAAATACAATTTTCCCAGTGTACACAAACCAGGCGATGAATCGGATTTTGAAGGAAATCCAGGCAATTGTCGAGTTGGAATTGAGGTTGACTACGCATGTTGCCAGAAAGACTTGCGCCTCATACTACATAGCCAACGGAGTTCCCCTCACAAGTGTTGCTTCCATGCTGGGTCATGTTAAAACCAGTACAACAGAACAGTACTATACGCAACGGTCTGAAACCTTTGTATTAAAGCACTTCCGCGAATTTCAAGAGAGGGTGTCATAAATCCTAATTATATGGACTACGTAACTACTATCAACGGCCACGAATGCCGCTTCAATGTCACGTGCTTGAAGTATTCCAGGATTATGAAAACCTGGCTATTCTTTGCCAGGAATATGCGCCGAAAAACATTTCCTATCTCGGAGCAAGACGCAGAAAAGTTGCTCAGAAAGCGCACTTTCACAAGGCATGAGAAAGGGAGTGAAATCCTTTTTCAGTTCAATGCAAACTCTAATTTCCGGCTCTCAGAAACGAGAGCTGAATTTGATTTACAAATGCTTCTTTAACTCAAAATCATATCTTCTATGAACAACCTGGGCAGTATTCAGCCGGCCTTAGACAAGGCAACCGATTACGTAAACGAAAGCGACAGATTTTCGGATGAAGTTGTAACAGAATTGAACAGCCTGCTATTCGGAATATATCGGCAGGCTGAAATTGAAATGATGAAAAGGACAATAACGGAGGCCGGATTAACGGAAATTATCACGCACTTCATTAGTAATGAGCCTGAAAAGATCAACCTAATTACATCCATCATTTCCAATGGTACCTCTCAGAAATAAAAACAAATTAATTATCCGATTCAATGCCCGACTTAGTGGAAAGCAGAGGTTTGTGTACTGCAGACTGCGATTGAATGCTGTCACTGCGACTGATTTTTCTTTGGGTATTCAGGCCGGTGAAAATTGGCATGGAACGGAGCAAAGGTTTATTGGTAACGATCAGGATATCATAGAGCTGAACGAGCGTCTCGAAGAAATTAGAAGCGATATTCGACTCGTTTTCCGGAATCTGTCAAAAACCTCAATACCGAGCGTAAACGAGGTGCGCAGAGTTTACCTTAATAAAACTGGTTCACTTACGCTGCTCGAAGTCAGCAAAGCTCACATCAACAAGATAAAGTCAAGATCCGGGTTTCGTGGATATAGCAAAGGCACTTTAAAGGCGCATCAAACCATGCATCAGCATATCGTTAAGTTCTTTGCAAGTACCAACCGTAAGGACATCTTATTGAGCCAAATTGATAACTCATTTGGTCACGCTTATATAGACTTTCTGCGATTTAAGCAGAAATACACGCAAAATTTCATTGTCAAAAGCCTGAATAGATTAAAGTTCCTGATTGATCAGGCGGTCAACGCCGGCAAACTAGACCGAAATCCGCTTGCGCACTTGAAGGAAGAAAAAGAGCCGCCAGGTGAGATCTATTTTTTGACAGAATCGGAAATTGAATCGTTGAAAGACAATCCTTTATTCTCGCCGGCTCAGACCAGAGTTGCAGATACATTTCTCTTCCAATGTTTTACCGGCTTGTCGTATTGTGATCTCTCATTATTCTCACCTGAAAAACACTTGTTTAAGGATAATAGCGGACGTTTATTTATCAGATACAGCAGGAAGAAAACAGACCGGCCGTTTGTAATACCTGTTTTGAAGTACGCCAAATACCTGATTGACAAGTACGATGGGAAAATACCAGTACTTACCAATCAGAAAATGAACGAGTACTTAAAAGAGATCGCCTCGATCACAGGGATTAAAATCAATCTTACAACGCATATTGGACGAAAAACAGCTGGCACCTACCTGCTCAACCGAGATGTGCCGATGGAGAGTGTAAGTAAAATTCTTGGGCATAGCTCTATGAAGATCACTGAGAAAATGTACGCGCACCTGCTTCCAGAAACAATTCTTCGCCATACAGCCCATTTAATGTAATCAACCTGTATGATGAGCAAAATCCCTTCACAGAAATCAGATCCAGCATAGACAAGAATGTTCGTGTGATACAAATGGCCAACACAGACATTTTTGTCTATGACACAGGTAAAAAAAATCCCTCCTTCGTAAGCCAACGAAGGAGGGGAAAATGGCAAAGTCAGTATTCAAACTCCTAATGATGCAAATATGCAAGAAATATTAACAATCGAAAAGCCGACAGAACTTCATTTTAATAAAGACAAAGGCGCAAAAGCGGCTGGAAATCAAGGTGATGGTAATCAAAAGCTGGAAATTTCAATTCCTGACAAGCTTGAAGAAGAAAAGAGCAACCAGAAAATTAAGGAGAAAAAGATCGCGCAAATCCAGCGGGAGTATATTCGTGTAGGAGATAACTATTTGAAAGAGGTCTGGGAGCCTGATAAATTAGGCAGGCGGCAAAAAAAGTACGTTCCAAGGTTGAAATCCACAATTAAAGATGATTTCGGAGCGAATTACCTCCCCTATATTAAAAAATATGAAGGGTTTGTAACCGTTCCTTCCCATGTAAATTATCAGTCGGAAATTGGCGGCTTTTTTAATAAATACAACAAGCTTACTCACGTCCCAAAACCTGGGGCGTTTCCCAATATTTCACGGGTATTAAATCACATTTTCGAGGGGTATTTAGACTTTATAATGGACTACATGCATCTTCTATATGTGAAGCCTACTCAGAGGCTTCCGGTCCTTCTGTTGGAGTCACAACAACGAAACACAGGGAAAAGCACCTTTGGCACCTTATTGAAGCATATTTTTCAAGACAATGCAATCAAAGTTGGAAATAGCGATTTCGAAAGTGATTTCAACTCTGTTTGGATTGATAAGCTCTGTGTGATTGTAGACGAAACATCCCTTGAGAAAAAGGGGATTATGCAGATGATCAAGCGCCTTAGTACTGAGACAAGCAAGGTAACCTCCAACGAAAAAGGGAAAATTCAAACGCAAATCGATTTTATAGGGAAGTTTGTTTTTATGAGCAACGAGGAGGGTAAGGCGTTACCCATTGAAAGAGGTGAAAATAGATTTGCCGTTTTCAAAATTATGACCTTCAAGGATAGAGGAATCACGGACGATCCGAACATTGAGGAAAAAATTTCAGCAGAAATTCCGGCATTCTTACATCACTTAGCAAATATGAAGCCGACCTACCCGGAATCAGGTCGGATGTACTTTGCGCCGCATGTCTACCATACCAAGCAGCTCGAAGTATATTTTGAGGGTAGCCGATCAAATCTAGCCAAAGCAATACAAGATATGATCGCCGATGCATTTTCAATATTCACGGATCAGAAGGTGCTGCACTATTCCGCTACTGATCTGATGCACCAGTTGAGAAATGGTGATTACACTAAAAAGTTTGACCGGCATTACTTGAAGTCTGTATTAGAGGGT
>NZ_JBHYGF010000035.1:0-7790 GCF_051859145.1 Dyadobacter sp. | reverse complement strand
GAGATGGGTATGGTACTAAGTGCAAAACGAAGATATGAGTACTATAACCTCCATAATGCAGATATCGGTGGATCGGAAAATTTCAATTGCGAAAGCAGAAATAACAGGGTCTACGAATTTCATCGCGATAAGTTTCAGAAGCAATAAAGAGAATGAATAGCGCTATTGTGGAACATTTCGGAACGGGACTAGAACGGCCAAAACCGTTCTTTTTTTATAATATGGCTAATTATATTAATATTTTTATTTGAACCAGAAATATCCTAAAATAATAAGAACAATGGAACAAATAGATTTAAACAGCTAATTTTTAGAAAGTTATCCTGTTCCAAAAGTGTTCCAGAAATGTTCCGTGTTCCAACTCTCGTTTCTTGTTCCAATGTTCCAAAAAAAAGTGAGCTACGCTGGAAACGTGCATACAATGCTTTATTGCCGCTAAAAGAAAAATATGGTTTCAAAATTAAAGATCTACGAAAAATACAATGTTTAGTAGTAAAGAAATATTTTCCGCAAAGTCTGTTTCGATTGCTGGATTCCTTAAAAGTTTGGGCATAGAGGCTCTTGACGTAAAAGGTGGAGAGCTTCGTTACTTTTCGCCAATTCGCCAGGAAAATACAGCATCGTTCTATGTGAGCATTCAAAAAAATACTTTCATCGACTTTGGCGGCTCCGAGGAAACGAAAGGTGATGTGATCCGGCTCGTACAAATATTGAAAAATTGCGGGTTCCAGGATGCAGTTAAATGTTTACTTTCCTTATCGCCAGAGATACCCCTCTCCTTTTCTTTCAGCGGCCATAAGAAGCCAGTTATCAAATCCAATGCTCAGCTCACCATTAAGAAGGTTTGTGACCTGAAAAATCCATATCTAATCAGGTACATCGAAAGCCGCCGTATTCCTATTGAGTACGCGATGCTATACTTGAAGGAGGTACACTACCAAGCCGGAGAAAAATATTATTTCGCTATTGGTTTCCCTAATGATTCGAATGGTTTTGAATTGAGGAATGGAGCCGGGTTTAAAGGGAAAACCATCAATGATGTTACCACGATTGAAAAGAGAACCCATGTTGTGAATGTATTTGAAGGCTTTTTCGACTTCTTATCTGCTCTAGTGTATTATGGGAGTGCGGAGCCGGCACAAACGACAATAATTATGAACACGACGGCTAATTTCAAAAAGCTTAAAGAAAAACTGCCAGCTAGGGCGTGTATAAAGTCCTTTCTTGATAATGATGCAGCCGGGGAAAATGTAGTTGCGCGGCTTGTCGAGAGCGGCTTCTGTACATACAATTATTCCTCAAAAATATATCCCGGACACAAGGACTTTAATGAATACCTCATTAAAGAGTATCGAAATGGCCGATAATCGCGGTTTTTTACTACATATGACCGCATTTTTACAGGGATATCATAGCGATTTTCGACCGATTTTCGACCGATTTGATTAGTGATTTTGAGGTGATTTATCAGTTATCATTTTACGCTTCCAATCTTTTTCGCACGGGAAATTTCATGCAAATATTTTCCTATAATACTTTGACGTTCAGTTATTTATTACTAACTTCAGGTAAAATCTTCTTTTCTATATGGGCTACATCACAACAAAAACGGCAATTTCCATTTATACGCCAACTGTATTTATCAAACAGGATCGAGAATTCAATGGGGCAAACACCAATCGTATCCGCTGGCTTGAAAGACAGTTGATAAACATTGAGTATGGCATTTACCAGTACAATGCCTCACTGCTTGATCTGTCAAATCAAGCTGCTCAATTGGATGGAAAGAGTGATGCAGCTCAATGGATGTCCGCCGTAGGTGCTATTGCTCTTAATCTTGGAATGTCCGGTTTGTCGGAAAGCTCGAATAATACTGCCGCTTCATCCCAGTCAGGGGTAGCAATTGAGGGGGATTTTGCTAAATACTCTGCACTTGCTGGCGCCGCTCTGATTGCTGCCGGCATCGTTATAAATATTTTCAAAAAGAAGAAGGATGACAAAGCGTTGCAGGAACTATATCAAGACTCCTTACGATTAGCTGCAGACGTTAAGTTGTTGGAATCTTTGAGATTGAAGTATCAAAGCGAGTTAAATCGCGCAAAGCTGTTGCCGATCTTGCTATTCGGTACTGCTGCGTTCATCGTTAGAAATAATTGAGGTTTTTACTACTTCTTATAAGCAAAAGTAAATACAGATGATTGATAATCAAGGCATAGTAATATTCCCTAAGTCAAAAAGCGAACTATTTAACGAATATCAAAACCATATTTCGATTTGTACCTTCCGTAAATGGTTGAAGGAGCTTGCAGATGAAGGGAAAATCAGGAAAGGAAAAAAGATTTTGAGTGTAAAAGAGGTTCAAATTATTTATAATGAATTGGGCGTTCCAGGAGAAGGATACATTTCTGATTGATGCAAAGGAATGTGATGAGACTTGCATAAAAATACTATTAAGGCACTTTTTTATTAGTTCGGAGTTGGTTAGTCCGCCCAGAATACCAAGCATTCTTTTGGAAATGTTTCCTTCTCATACTTAAATAAATTGGTGTTCCAGTAAACACATAATACTTCATCTTTGCCGTATACGTCGGTCGCAGGGTTAACGACCGTCATTTTTGGGCCTCCGGATTTCAATTGTACGGTTGTTCCAACTTTGTTTTCTACCATAGTTCTCTATTCATTTAAGGGTTCGTCCTTTATACAAATAAGGTTAAAGAGTTATTCAAATAATATGAAACTAGATTGTATACTAACAAAAAAGACCTTCACTATGAAGGCCTTTTTTGTTATGGTCCAGTTTATCAAGCTATTGCAGAGCTCATTGACATTCGTTGGTTCATTGCAATCTTAATAGTGTCCCTTACGAAAGGGATGGAATTGGAAAACGTAGTTTTTTTCTTGAGCGTATCGAAGTCCACATCAAAGAGGAGCTTTCCAAAACATTCGTCGGCAAACGAATTTGATACGGTATTGACGCCCGCCATATCAAATACAACTGTCGTATTTGCGGCTAATGCATTAAGAATTTCCTCCCGCACTATCACGCCTAATCGCCTGGAACCAAGAACAGATCCAAATTTTTGCATTTCAAGTACCATATATACAGAGAGTTAAGAGATGTTGCGAAATATAAAATTTTTAATTTAATAACTTTGTAGAACAGGACAAAAATTACGCAAACCAATCGTCCATGTCTGAATTAAACTGATCGACAAAGTCGGTGCTGCCACCATTTATAACATTAACGTCTACACTAGCTCTGGAGTCTATCTGAAGAAAAACAACTGTGCCAGGCCAGTAAGGGCAAGCCCCGGATGTCCTATTACCTTCGGAGATCGATAGGTAGTTTTCTCCGGAATAAATTGAAAGAATGCCTCCACTTTGTGTGATTAAATTTGAAGTTATATTAAGTCCATTACCGCAGCCGACACCATTTGTCACGCCCTTCTCAACACATCTCTCAACAGCTTGCAGTGGCGACAGTTGCTTGTATGCCTCATTCTTCGGGTTAGTGGTCAATGCTTTGTAGATGCCAATCCCAGTATCAGCAATCATAAGTCGAATACAACTCAATTTTGGATAGTATTGTGCGACAAGCCACCCTTCCTCGATTTGTGAGTGGTCAAATACATTTGATACTAGTTCTGCGAGAGTTAAACTTAAAGATTGTAAGATGGCGTCATTAGTCAGATTTTGCTTAACAAAAATCTTCATAATCTCATTTACTAACTCATTACCTGTGCCGAAGTCCGGAAATTTACTTATTTCCAAAAATTTCCCTAAAGAGCTCCTTCGGATGAAACTTTCATGGAAAGCTATGTTTATATACTCGAAAAAGTTCATCCGACTTGCATAGCCTTCACATGTTGCTGTACAATTACAGGTTCCCGAAATTGTAACACCTCGTGCTAAGGCCCCATGGATCGCCGATGCAACCAGTAGAAGTTGATCAGGATAAACATAACTCCTTCCATAGCCAATATTTAACGTTACGTGTATGTCATCGCCGGCATTGCTCAAATTTATTGGAGCAAGGTCAGCCAATACCTGACGATGCGATTGCGTCGTCGAGGCGGTGACCTGTAATTTAAGGGTCATATTTATAGAGGCGCAGATAGTAAGGACTGAGAAATATTCTCTCGACAAAAAGCGAGCCTAATGAATTCTACTCAAAAAGGACTAATCATTTACCAAATATACAAAAAATCGCCTGATAAATCATTGATTATCAGGCGATTAATTTAAACTTGCTCCCGAAGTTGGGCTCGAACCAACGACCCTCTGATTAACAGTCAGATGCTCTAACCGGCTGAGCTATTCAGGAGTTTATATCCGGTTGTTTACTCGAATTGTGGTGCAAATCTAAGAATTCAAGTTATACAGCGCAAGAGTAAACTTTAAAAAAAACTTACGATTGCACCTTCGCGAGAATTAACTCCTTGACTTTCTTAGCGTCTCCCTTTGTAAAATTATTGATAATTATTTCAGGACGCATCCTAGGGATCACGCGGATTGTCGAAAAAAACATCCCGCTATCCACTTCAACTCCCGAAATATCGGAATAGAACACAAAGTTGTCGGTACTTCTGAAAAGCTTGCTCACTTTGAAGGTCACGCCTTTTTCGCCAAAAGTAACTTCATCGGGAAAAAAGGGATTCATCAATCCACTGGCGCTAAAACGTTCGTTCATAATATTAGGTTAAATTAAATTTTTATAAAGGTACATACACGACCTTCTTGGTCTCAAAAAATTCTTCGCTAAAATAGTCAGAAAGCGCGTAAACGCGGTTTTTCTGGTTCAGCTCACCTAATTCTTCGGCCAGGTCGCCTCCTTTTAAATATAAAATCCCGTTCCTAAGCTCGTGAAAGGAATTGCGGCTGATATTTTTCTTAACCCAACCCACGAATGGCGTAATGCCGGTTACCGCGCGGCTTACCACGAATTCGTAGGATTCGTCCAGCTTTTCGGCCCGTGTTTGCTCTGCACGCACATTATCCAGCTTCAATGCAGCTGCGATCTCCTGCACGACCCTGATTTTTTTACCAATACTATCCACCAGGTGAAATTGCGCATCAGGAAAAAGGATCGCCAGTGGAATGCCCGGGAAACCGCCCCCGGTACCAACATCCAGAACGCTGGTGCCCGCTTTGAACCCCTGCACTTTCGCAATCCCAAGTGAATGCAGCACGTGCCTTTCATATAAGGTATCAATATCCTGGCGCGAAATCACATTCACGCGCGCATTCCAGTACTGATACAATTCTTCCATTTGACCAAATTTACTTTTTTGATCCTCAGTAAGTTCAGGGAAATACTTAGCAATTAATTCCATGTCCGGCGTGGCCTTCTTTTAGTTAAAGTAACAAAACCGAAAACGGTATAGTAAACAAACAATGCGAAATCCATGAGCAAAAAGCTGAACCACTCTACCGTTTTGTCCAGTTTCAGATTTATAATAATGAGTAAAAACCATTGGATCACCCATCGAACTGCAACGATGATACCGAGGTATTGTAAGGAAAGATAGTCTCTCGTGATCAATCCAAATACAAGTGCGACAAGACCGAGCAGCCAAACTGCAATATGGCTTCCTGAAAGCAATGCGAGCAATATCTTGTTACGCGGCTTGTAGTACCTGCTCACCGAAATATGGCGCGTTTTCTGGCGATACCAATCCCTCCACGTGGTTTTTGGCCGGGAGTAAACAAACGAATCTTCTTCAATCGAGATCGTCGTATTTTCGCTGGTGGACACTTCGTTCAGGAAAATATCATCATCTCCTCCGTATACATTCTTATGGGTGTAAAAACCTTTGTTAGCGAAGAAAACAGAACGCTTATATAATATGTTGCGCCCCACGCCCATGTAGGTCATTCCGGCGAGGGTAAATGACAGGTATTGAACAGCAGTATAAAAGGTTTCGCAGCGAATAAACCAGTTGAGCATTCCCTTGTCGCGGAAGTAAGGTGAGAAGCCCAGCACAATGTCTTTGTCGGGCGTGACGCGGGAGGTCATCGCGGTAATCCAATGCGAAGAGGAAGGGCGGCAATCGGCGTCGGTCATCAATGCGATCGGATATTTCGCCTGTTTCATTCCTACCGTCAGTGCATATTTTTTAGGTGTGACGTGATCAAACTGATCGTTGATCCGGATGTACCTGATATGTTTCCATTGAAATATGTTGCTGCGGATGTACTCTTCACTTCCGTCGTCGGAACGGTCGTCGAGCAGGATCACTTCAAATTCGGGATACTCCTGCGCATCGAGCAGGGGGAGCAGTTCTGTCAAATTATCCCGCTCATTCCAGGCGCAAACCAGTACCGTTACACCAGGCATTGCCTTACCGTAGTTCGCACCTTTTCCATAAAACGCCAGTCTTGTAAAAAAGAAGAGATAGTAGAATAATTGTACGGTAACAAACGCTGCTAGCGCATAAAGTAAAGATTCGGCCACAACAGAAGAGAGAGGTATAATTTAATCATATTCTCACAAATATACAGTCATTGTCAGTATTCTTCGAGACCTTCAATCTATTTTTGCAGCTCAGAAATTTAAAAGGTTTAATGAAGTTTACACTAGAAGTTGAAGACCCCGCTTCCAAGGCAAGGGCCGGATATATTGAGACTGATCACGGTGTGATTGAGACGCCGATCTTTATGCCGGTAGGTACTGCAGGGACGGTGAAGGCGGTGCACCAGCGGGAGCTGCACGACGATATTCAGGCGCAGATCATTCTGGGAAATACCTATCACTTATACCTGCGTCCGGGGCTTGACATACTGAACCGAGCTGGGGGCTTGCATGCATTTAATGGCTGGGATAAGCCTATTTTAACCGATAGCGGTGGGTACCAGGTTTACTCACTTGCGGGTACCGGAAGGAAGATTAATGAAGAGGGTGTGGTATTTAAGTCACACATTGACGGCGGGGTTCACACATTTACCCCGGAAAATGTGATGGATATTCAACGCACCATCGGCGCAGATATCATCATGGCGTTTGATGAATGCACTCCTTATCCCTGTGACTTCACTTACGCACGTCAATCCATGGAGATGACCCACCGCTGGCTGGTGCGTTGCTGCCAGCGGTTTGATAGTACCGACCCGCTGTACGGTCACCAGCAGACACTTTTCCCAATTGTGCAAGGCAGTGTGTACAAAGATCTTCGGGTTCAGTCGGCAGAATTTATTGCTTCTTGTAATCGCGAGGGAAATGCGATCGGCGGACTATCCGTAGGCGAGCCGGCCGAGATCATGTACGAGCTGACGGAAGTGGTCTGCGACATATTGCCCAAGGACAAACCCCGGTATCTGATGGGCGTGGGAACGCCCGCGAATATCCTTGAATGCATTGCGCTGGGTGTGGATATGTTTGATTGTGTAATGCCAACCAGGAACGCGCGGAATGGCATGATTTTTACTACGGAAGGCATAATCAATATCCGCAATGAAAAGTGGAAGGATGATTTCTCGGCGATTGATGCAGGATTAGGAGGATACGTGAGTACTTTTTACAGTAAGGCATATCTGAGGCATCTTGTTAAGTCGGGGGAAATGCTGGGCGCTCAGATTGCGAGTGTCCACAACCTTACATTTTACCTGTGGCTGGTGCGTAGTGCGAGGGATAAAATAAGGGAAGGAGTATTTCTTTCGTGGAAGACGGAAATATTAAAAAAAATAAATCAACGTCTTTGAAAGTTCAGAAAAGCAGGTTTCTTTCGGGTAAAATTTGAGTTACAAATCCTGAAAGATTTTCCGTTTCTCAGAAACATCGGTTGATTAAGTGA
>NZ_JBHYGF010000034.1:0-14105 GCF_051859145.1 Dyadobacter sp. | reverse complement strand
ATAGATCAATTGTTTACGAAACCTGAATTGGATAGTTGGATGTTTTACCAGGCCCGCTATGCTTGTTTTGACAAAAGTATTGTCAAAAATAGGGTGCAAATGTACTACATTTTCTGCTGAATAACAGTATTTTACAATTAAATAATTGTTACCGCTTGTAAATGGGGCTTCATACTCGAAGAAGTGCAATATTGAATGGAAATTATCAGAATGCGGGTATTTCTACTTCTGACATTTTGTAGAGATTATCAGGGTCAAAATCAACACCATTGTCCCAGGTTAATGTCCCGTAAGAGTCAAGACTAACTGATTTGAAATAGTCAGGATCTGCCAGCCGGCTCACCAACCCATCGTTGATCAATTTATACCTTTCTATTACTTTTTCAAGATTGATCACGCGTACTTCACCTGTATTAAACAGGCACTTGACTGTATAGTCTTCAATCGAAACGATTTTCTTGATGTAGTAAAGCATCTTATTGAAGCGGATCTATCTTGTTCCACGATTTATGATCTTCTCCCAACCGGGTAAAATTGTCTAACAATTCTGCTTCGTGAATAATTGCCCAGGCCTGCACTAATTTAAGTTGTTTGGACGGAAGGTACCCTTCGAGCAGCTCTGCATAATCCGTTCGCCGATCACCCGTTTTGCATTCGACCCCGGGTTTAGTTACTTTGTAACAATTGACATAACAATGAACATTACTATGAACAAAAATTTGCTGGCTGGATTATTCTTGTCCGCTGCAACCATTGCAAATGCGCAGGATGATGCTGCAAAGTACGCAGCGAGCATTACGCCGGAAGATCTTAAAAAACACCTCGTGATTATTGCTTCCGACAGTTTGGAAGGCAGAGATACCGGCTCGCCGGGACAGAAAAAGGCTGCTGAATACGTTTCAAAATACTATAAGCAATTCGGCCTGGAACCTGCGGCGACAACTGCTGACGGGGCAAAAAGCTATTTGCAGAAATATACTTTGTACAAAAGAAGCTATGGTGATGTATATGCAAAAGCAGGCGGGAAGAAGTATGAGTTCAACAAAGATTTTTTCCTCAATGGGTTGCTAACCGTGCCCGAAGAGATATCCACGAATGTGGTACTCGCCGGTTTTGGTATCGAAGACCAGGCTTATTCTGATTACAAAAACCTGGATGTTAAAGGCAAATCGGTCATCATTTTTGAGGGGGAACCAAAGGGGGCCGACGGTAAATACCTGCTCAGCGGTACTACTGAAAAAGGAAAATGGGGCGCAACTGTCGGCTGGCAGAACAAAGTAAAACTGGCGTATGAAAAAGGTGCGAAATATGTGTTAAGGAAATCCGCCAGCGCGCGGCAATGGCGCGGAGGTTCAGTGCACCTACATTGAAACCGGTACAGGAGAATCCAAATGCGATTGCTGCATTCGGTGTGTCGCAGGAGCTGGCCGCCAAAATCCTGAATACCTCTGTTGCGAAACTTGCGAAGAGCCGCGAGTCGATTGAAAAATCAGGTAAGGCTTTGACCAAAAATCCTACAGGCGAAGTATCGATCAAAGTAGAGCGCATCAGTGAAACCATTGATACAGAAAATGTCGCGGCTTTCATGGAAGGCAGTGATAAAAAAGAAGAAGTACTTGTAATCAGCGCGCATTTGGATCACATTGGTATCTCGCCGAATGGAGAAATCAACAATGGGGCCGATGACGATGGATCAGGAACTGTGTCGCTGCTCGAAATCGCAGAAGCTTTCAGCAAAGCCAAAGCCGAAGGAAAAGGACCAAGAAGAAGCATTCTGTTTTTGAATGTAACGGGTGAAGAAAAAGGGCTGTTTGGTTCGGAATACTATTCTGAAAATCCATTGTACCCATTGAAAAACACGATTGCGGATCTGAATATTGATATGATAGGTCGCGTGGATGAAGCGCATAAAGACGATCACAAATACGTATACCTGATTGGCTCAGACAAGCTTTCATCAAAGCTGCACGAGATCAGCGAGGAGGCCAATAAGAAGTATGTCAACTTCAAGCTGGACTATACTTTCAACGATCCGAAAGATCCAAACCGCTTTTACTACCGCTCCGACCATTACAATTTTGCCAAAGTGGGCGTGCCAGTTATTTTCTATTTCACTGGCGTGCACGAAGATTACCACAAGCCGGGCGATGATGTTGAGAAAATCCTTTTTGACAAACAATCCTCCATCGTAAAGCTGGTTTTCCACACAGCCTGGGAACTCGTGAACCGCGACGATCGGATTGTGGTGGATAGTAATAAGGAGTAGTTTTAAAGGAGAATGGAGGAGGGATTAAAGGGAGGAGGAAGTCTGACAAGGATAGATACTAATTATATGAGAGCTTTGATTTGGGGTTTTGCTTTTTGGAGTTGCATTTTTTCAGTTGCGTGCTTTGCCCAGGTACCTACTGAAAATGCATTGCTTTGGGAGATTACAAAACCGGGTCAGCCCAAGCCTTCTTACCTTTTTGGTACCATTCATTTAATCTGCCCGACTGATTTTGCATTGAGCGACTCGCTGAAAGCGGCGGTTTCCAGGAGCGAGCAAATTGCTTTGGAAATGGATATGGACGATCCGGGGATGATGATGAACATGATGAAATCGATGAATATGCGGGACGGAAACGAGTTGAAAAAGCTCGTTTCCGAATCGGAATACAACAAGCTCGATCAGTTTTACAAAGACTCAGTAGGTGTGGGAATTGCGATGTTTGAGAAAGCGAAACCATTTGTTTTAATGGGGCCGCTGTTTAATGCAGTACTGGATTGTCAGCCGCAATCGTACGAAATGTCCCTGGTGGAGCTTGCCAAAAAGCAGCAGTCGGAGGTAATCGGAATCGAGGGAATGGACGAGCAAATGGCGATTTTTGATTCTAGTCCTTATAAAGATCAGGTGAGAATGATTTTATCAATGATCGATAATTTGCCGAAAGCCAGGAAGGAGTTCAAAGATCTGGTAGCACTTTACAAAACGCAGAACATCAACGAGCTTTATAAACTAACCCTGAAAAGCGAATTTGGTCTCGATGGGAATGAAGAAATTATGCTTCTTGACAGAAACAAAAAGTGGATCCCGCGTATTGAAAAGATCGTTTCGGAAAAACCTACATTCATCGCAGTAGGCGCCGCGCATTTAGGTGGCGAGCGCGGGGTTATTGCATTACTCCGGAAACAGGGATACAAAATCCGGCCAGTTCTCTGACTTCGCTTCAAAAAGAAGAAATCCAGTCGGTAAGCAGTTCGGGCGTGAAGAACAGCAACAGCACTGCGGCCACCAACAATCCAGCTGCAATTTTGCCCGCAAACTCATTTTGGCCGCTGTAAGTTTTGCTTTGCGTATTCTTGAAAAACAACAGATACGGAAGCTTCATGTAATAAGCAAGCGCAACCGCCGCATTCAGTATTCCGCCAATCAGCAACCAGAGCATCCATGGAAATTCCTGCTGCCGGTAACTTTCCCAAAGTGAAGAAAACACCAGGAGCTTTGAAGTAAATCCACCAGTAGGCGGCAGTCCGGCCAGCGCGACCATTATAATTGTTAAAGCCGCCGAAATCCACACTGATTTTTTACCTAACCCTTCGTAATCAGTAAATGCAGTGTCTGACTTTGGCTGCAATAAGTCCACCAGAAAGAATGCAGCCATATTGATAATCAGATAAGCTGCTGTATAAAATACCGCCGATTCGAAGCCAAATCTGCTGTACGCGGCAATACCCACGAGAAGGTAACCGGCCTGTGAAATGGAAGAATAGGCGAGTAACCTGCGAACATTGTGTTGCCAGAGTGCAGCTACATTTCCAACAGTAATGCTGATCAATGCGATACCTCCCAAAACAGGGAAGTACTGGGCAGGCAGAATTCCGGCCAGTCGCATTAACACCAATATTACCGCGGCTTTCGGAGCCACGGACAGGAAAGATACTAGTGGGGTTGGCGCAGCTTCGTAAACATCGGGTGTCCACACGTGAAAAGGAACAAGCGACAACTTAAAAAGGAGCCCGGCGAGTGTCAGTACAATGGTTACCGTTACCACAAAATCCGGATTGTTACTCAGTCCCACTGTCATCATTTCACTGGTAATGTCCATGGTTCCTGTTATTCCGTAAATCAGCGAAATCCCGTAAAGCATTACTGCGGAGCTGGCTGCGCCAAAGAGCAGGTACTTAATTCCGCCTTCGGCTGCTTTCCGGTAAGGGGATAATGCAACCAGAATGTAAGAGCTGATCGAGATGAGTTCGAGGGAGAGGTAAATGGAGAGGAAATGTGTTGACATACTCAACAGGTTCATTCCGGCAACCGCTGCAATCAGCAATGCATTGAACTCAGGAGGGAAATCATACTTTAAAATCCGCACATGCAGCAGCGTAAACAGCCACGCGAATGCGATCAGGAGTTTGAAGAAAACAGCTTGCCGGTCGAGAAAAAGCAGCGGGTGAAAACGGAACGAAGGTTCAGCATTCCATTGTAATAACAACAGGAAAATGGTAGCAATACTGCCCGCCAGCGCAATGCTGCTCAGGTAAGAGGCCGACTTCTTTGAATCAAACCTTTTCAGAAAAAGCAGCTCAGCCAGCAGGATGAAGCAAAATAGGAGAGCCAGGAAAATTTCCGGTACGATGCCAGACAGACTTTGGCGTATATGTATGAGCTGCTCGCTTATATTCAATGGAACGGGTACAATTTTTTTGGCAAAAGTACTTAAAGATGGCAGGGAAACCAGCCTGAGCGGCTACCCGACTTCGAACTTATCAAATTAACCAACTTAAATCATGAAATATCTTAGAAGATTTTTTCTCCTGACACCGATACTTCTGGCCCAGCTTGCAACTGCGCAGGACTCCACCGGGCTGGCAGGTACTCCCTATAATGAAGCTTCGGCAAGCACCGACGGTTCGCATTATCTTTTCAAAGAATGGTACACCGGAAGTGTACGTACAAGTGACGACCGCGTACATGACGGGATCAAAATCCGGTACGATGTAAATAAAGACGAACTGGAGTATAAAGCAGATTCGGGTATGTACCGGGTTTCCGGCGGGATCAAAGAATTCAATCTTCCAACCGGTACTGACTTATATACATTCAGAAGCGGCTACCCTGCTGTTGCCGATCAATCTGAGAAGAGCTTTTACCGCCTGATGTACGATGGAAATACAAAGCTTTTGAAAAAATACGTGAAGCCGATCAAGGTGGAAAAAGCGAGCGCTACCATGCAAATGGATCCTTCGGCAAAACTTTACATTCTGAAAGACGGGAAAATGAATCTGGTAGATCTGAAAAATCGCAACAGCTTCCTGAAACTGCTTACGGACGAGAAGAACAAAATGCAATATGTGATCCGGGAACAGCAGCTGGACTTCGCCGGTGACGACGACCTGATGAAGTTACTGGAAGAATACGATTCCTATAAAGCAGGGCGAGGCGGAAACTGATCGCTACTTTTCAACAATCCAGCGGTTCACGCTGTTGTATTTCGCTTCTAACACCACTTTAAAAAAGCCGGATGGATATTTATTGATATCTATTTCGGCTTTTCTATTTGTAACAGGTACCTCGGCAGCCAGGTGGTAAAGGTCGCGCGAACCTTTGGCGAAGTTGTTGGTAGTTGTCAGCCAAACTTTCACATTTCCCTCTTTTTCGATCGGCTGCCACGAAACCAGCAGCTTACCTTGCTCCTTTTTTACGACGGGACTTGTTACAGACAATTTGCCCGTGAATGCAGTCCCATCTACCTCAAAGGCCTGGTCTTTCGGAATGTTGATATCCATGTGGCGCGCTACCGTTGGCATGATATCCACAATGCCGGGGTTGTTTTTGAAGTTCGCATTCAGGTTTTTCGCATTGGTAACAATCCAGGTTCCCCGCTCCCGGTCCGACTGTCCGCCGTGACCCTTACCTGTTTTCGCGTCGCGGCCGTGATCTGTGGTGATAACTACAAGCCAGTCTTCATTAAAGGTTTTTTCACGGTATTGAATGGATTTCCAGAGCCGGCCCATTTGGTTGTCCATATACCCGATCGCTTTGTGAAATTGCTCGCTGTCGCCGAAACGGTGGCCCATATCGTCGGTATATTCGAGGTAAACCCACGACATATCCGGTCCGTTATCGTGAATGTACAATGCAGCTTCGTCCACCACTTTCTCGTCGATTTTGTGAATGTACTCTGCCTGTTTATCGTGCGGGAAATGGATTGTATCCAGCTCAAAGCCATCGAAAGAATAGTCGAGCTGCAACTTGTTGGTCTGCTCCAAACCTTCGCCGACCAGCTTGGTGCGGTTATCTAGCCAAGTTGAGAAAATGGCGGTCTTTTTATGCGGGTATTGACTTTCAAGAAAGCGGAAAAGTGTCCAATAGTGGTAATTAGGATCCTTAATATCGTTATCGGGTACATTGTGCTTGTTAAACCAGGTGCCGGTTAGCAGACTGTTGTAACCCACTGCTGAAATGGTGGGTGTTTCTGAGTAGGTACCTTTGTCGCCGCCCACGTGTGCGCGGGTGTAGCCGCCTGTTTTCGCAATTGCGTCGAGGTTTGGTGTCGGGATCTTTTCTTTGCTATCACTGGAAATCCCGTCTACGATTACAAAGAGCGTCTTTTTAATTTTTGTTTGGGCAAAAATACTTTCGTTTTGAAAAGTCAGCAGTACGCAGCTGAGCAGGGATAGACGTAGGAATTTCATTTGATATAAAATAAAAATGCCCTCAAATTAACGGCGATTTTACCGGATTTGAGAGCATCAATGCACTAAGAAATTATTAATAAATGGTATCAGGGAGTGACAGGTTGTTCAGGTACTACTTCTGTTTTCTTCTTTTTACCAAAAACATAAACCAGTCCAAAGTGGCTTTTCAAAACCCCGCTGTCAAATTCATCTTTTACATACGGGTTCAATTCAAGCGCGAGCTGAATGTTCCGGTTTTGAGGCAAAGGTGAAATCCGAACACCTACATTGAGGGAATATCCATCGATGGTGATCAAATCTGCATTCGCATCTGCAATGCGGTAAAGCGGATTCAGGCGAAGTCCGCCGCCAATGTACCATTGTACTACTTCGCCTCTTTTGAGGTTGATCATCGGAAGCAGGTCTACGCTCAGACTACTAAATAGTGAGTTCGTCTGAAAACGTGTATCGAGCCAGATCGCTTTCTTCGAATTGGTACTGACCGAAAGCAGGCTGCTCCACGGATAATAACCCACCGAAGCCTGCGCTTTGAGCGTCCCGGTACTTAATGCAAACAGAATAATGAGAGAGCAAAGCAATTTTTTCATCTAGCGGCGCATTGCTTTGTTCAGCTTACCAGCTGCCTGCATGGTATTCATTTTCTTCATCATTCTCCGCATTTCATCAAATTGCTTGATCAGGTTATTGACCTGCAAAATGGTGGTTCCGCTACCTGCGGCAATGCGTTTCTTGCGGCTGCCGTCGATCATATCCGGATTTTCCCGCTCTTTTTTGGTCATCGATTGAATAATCGCTTCGATGGGTTTGAAAGATTCATTGCTGATATCCAGATCCTTCATCGCACTTCCCATTCCCGGGATCATACCGATCAGATCTTTCACATTACCCATTTTCTTGATCTGCTGCAACTGACCGAGGAAGTCGTCAAAATCAAACTTGTTCTGACGCATTTTGGCATTGATCCGCTTCGCTTCGTCTTCGTCAAAAGCCTGCTGCGCGCGTTCAACAAGGGATATTACGTCCCCCATTCCCAGGATCCGGCTCGCCATCCTGTCAGGATAGAACGAATCCAGCGCCTCCATTTTCTCACCGGTACTGATGTATTTGATCGGTTTGTCAACAATCTGACGGATAGAAAGCGCCGCTCCACCACGTGCGTCACCGTCGAGCTTGGTTAAAACAACACCGTCAAAATCAAGTCTTTCGTTAAATGTCTTGGCTGTATTCACCGCATCCTGGCCCGTCATGGAATCCACGACAAACAGGATTTCGGAAGGTCTTACCGAAGATTTAATATCCTCCACCTCTTTCATCATCACCTCGTCAACCGCCAAACGCCCCGCTGTATCGACGATCACGATCTTTTTGCCTGTTTTCCGCGCATGTGCTACCGCATTTGTCGCGATGCTCACTGCATTCTTGTTTTCAGGCTCTGAATATACTTCCACTCCCACCTGCTCGCCGAGCACTTTCAGCTGGTCGATCGCCGCGGGGCGGTACACGTCGCAGGCAGTTAATAACACCTGGCGGCCTTGTTTTTTCAGCAATGCAGCAAGCTTACCCGAGAAAGTCGTTTTACCCGAACCCTGCAAACCTGCGATCAAAATCACAGCCGGGTCACCTTTGATATTGATACCTTCGGCCGTTCCGCCCATGAGCTCGGTGAGCTCTTCCTGTACGATCTTGACAAACATTTGCCCTGGCTCAACCGAGATCAATATCTTCCTGTCGAGTGCTTTGTCGCGGATGCGGTCGGTAATTTCTTTGGCAACTTTAAAGTTAACGTCAGCGTCGACCAGCGCTTTACGCACTTCTTTGGTGGTAGCCGCCACGTTAATGTCTGATATCCTGTCCTTTCCTTTTAGTGTGCGAAAGGCATTGTTAAGCTTATCCTGTAAGTTCTCAAACATGGAGTATATGAAATATTATGCTGGATCTGATTTGAAATAAGTTACAAATGTATAAATAAAATAAGGAGTACAGGAAAGGGAATCCTGCACTCCTTAAAAATCAATACGAGATATAGCTTCTGTTATTTATTGCCTTTGAACTTCGCAGCTACCCAGCGGAACATTTTCTTTTCTTTTTCCCAAAAAAATGAAAACTGGCCGAGCAGAAATCCGTAAGCCAACAGCAAAGTCTGGTACATCGGGAAGATAAAAATGATGTAGGTGATGGTTTTAAGCCACATCGGAGTAAGGTCATCGTAACCCAGAAGGTAAAAGAGCCCCTTTCTGAACCAGACTACCGAAGAGCCGGCCAAACTAAAAACCGCCAGTACGATCAAAACCTGCCTGGTTGTTTCTAAACCCCATCTTTCCTGCATTTTGCCCAACCAGGGCTGCGCATTTTTTTCTCCGCTTTGCATATTTTACTTACCTGCTTTTTTGAATTGTTTGCAAAGAAACAATGCGGATCGCACTTTTCCTTGATTTTAATGAATGTTTAATTGTGACTTTAGTCAGTGGAATAGGTGCGTAATTGGCAGGTAAACTGCCAGGTCCAGTAAGCCGAAAGCCGACGGCTGAAAGCGTCAAAGAGAAGTCCCGATTCCAGGATCGGAAAAACGCTTGTCCCGGATAAATTGCTCGTCGTTTAATGTTCGTAAAAATGCAATGATCGACTGCTTTTCAACTGCATTTAGCTGGATCCCCGGTTTGCTGCCGCTTTTTAGCAACGGATCAAGTGTGGCCGATTCGTGAATACTTGCTTTTGCATTGTCGTTGGCGTAGTGGTTAAGTACCTCTTCCAGTGTAGTAAAACGGCCGTCGTGCATGTAAGGCGCAGTCAGCCCAATGTTCCGTAGGCTGGGTACTTTGAATTTCAGCCGGTCACTTTCATTTAAGGTAATTGCGTATCTACCTTGATCGTTGATCCGGTTAGGCGGCAGTCCGTTGTTTCTGAAACTGTGATCGGTAAAAAGCTCGGTAGCGTGGCAGGAACTGCATTTTTGTTTGAAGATCGATAAACCTTCTTTTTCGGTCGCATTCAATGCAGAAGCGTCGCCTTGCAGGTAGTAATCGTAGCGCGAAGTAGCCGAAACCATCGTCATCATAAACTGCGACAATGCTTTCATCATTTTATCCGCCGTAATTTCATCCGTTCCAAAAGTAGCTTTGAACATCTTCGGGTAGTTAACCTGCTTGGTAGCTCCTGTTACCGGCGTTTTTTTGAGCCTTTCCACCACATTTGCGACTTTGTCTCCCATTTCCACTTCATTCTGGATCGGTACCGGCGGTACTTCGTCCATTGCATGCACGCCGCCGTCCCAGAAAAAGGAAGTACTCCACGCCATATTTTGCACCGAAGGCGAATTGCGGATACCAGTTTTATCGTCAACCCCGTGACTCAGCTCGTGGCCGTGGTGAGTAAATGCAGCCTGCTGCTGGTGGCAGGTACCACAACCGATATTGTCAGTTCTGGAAAGAATTCCATCGTAAAATAGAAACCTGCCCAGTTCGATTCCCTCTTCGGTTAATGGATTTTTGGACAAATCGTAAACAGGGGCGGGAAAGTAGGTAGGCTGGGTAAATTTAACAGGAGTCGGCCCGGTAGGTTTTGGTTCTGGTCCTGGCAGCGGCGTTTCAGGGTCCTTTCCGCAAGAAAAAGCGACCAGCAAAAGCCAGGAAAGCATTACCAGAAAATGGAAGGCTTTTTTCATCACAGCTACTGACTCATAATCAGTTGGTACGAACCTCTTTGATACTGAACATATTCACATAATTATTGGCAATGTCAGCTGATATCGGCTCGTACATGACACCCGGGTTTTTGGCGATACTCAGTTTCGTCGGTCCATCGAAAATTTTGAGAATATCCGCCTTGATGTAAACCTGCGGGCTCATTGAAGTGGTAACTGCCGCCTGGGCATTGAAGTTCAGCTTTACGCTTCTAAGGTTATTAAGCGTTTTCGCAGTTCTTCCGCCAAAGCCACCAATGTGGTATTCATATTTTCCATTGGCAGTAGTAGACGATTCTGATGCACCTTCGAGTTTCAGGAATATATAACCCGGGTTCCAGTTCCAGTACATCCCTTCTTCGTTCGTCGGGCCGGAATATATATCCAGGACCCCCTTTCTGTTCTCAGGCTCTTCAATGCTTTTCAGACTGTCGACCCCAATCACGTATTCAATTCCTGTATAATTGCCAATAGGCACATTGTTGATCCTGATCGTCTGCGAAGCTTCATTTACTTCCCGAACCAAGAAGTAGCTGGAATCTTTCGGTACCGTAAAGCTGCTGCCGTCGGTTTTGGTAAATTTAATATTCGAAATGTAGTAATTCAGCTTGCTCACTGTAAAATCTTCCCCGGCTGCATTCGTGTAAGTCCCGCTATTCAAAGCCAGGTTTGCATTGCCGGCTACATTATCAAAATTTACCAGCATACTGCCTGTTTCGACAGTTGGTTCATTATCATCGGAACAGGAAAGCTGAAACAGCGCCAATGCGAGAAATGCGAAGGCAGTTGAGAGGGAAAAGTACTTTTTCATAGACTATCTGAAATAGAATGAAGGTATTTACTTAAAAGATAAACAGAAAAAAGGGTGCATTTATGCGAAAAACGGGGCAATGGAAAATGAAAAATTATCATTTGTGGCTATGTACCGATGTTAAAACGTGCATTTCTGTTCCCATACAGTAATTTTTCTATATTTGCCCTTTAAACAATATGCGGGTTTGGTCTCCGTTTATGTTCAAAGTCATTTTTCCAGGATTGACCTCTGTTCCATTCGCTTAAACTTTCACTATTATATTTAATATGATGCTTCTGCAAGCACTTACTGACTCTACGGTAGCCGCGCCTGTTGCTGACCAGGGACTTTCCATTATAGATCTTCTCGCAAAAGGGGGTTGGGTTATGTTACCGCTGGGATTGCTTTTTCTGGCAACTCTTTTTTTGATTATCGAACGTTTCTTGGGTATTAATGCGAATGGAAAGATCGAGCATCAGTTTGTTGATAATGTAAAAGATTTCATTCAGCAGGGTAACCTCAAATCGGCCGAATCACTTTGCCGCAATCAGCGCAATGCAGCCGGAAGAATCCTGGAAAGAGCAATCGGCCGCATTGGATATCCGATTAAGGATATTGAAACTACCATCGAAAATGCAAGTCAGATCGAAATCCAGCGAATGGAAGGGAATTTGCCTTACCTCGGTGTAATTGCTGGTATCGCGCCTATGCTTGGTTTTGTGGGTACGATTTCGGGTATTATCCGGATTTTCTACGATATCTCTATTTCAAACGACTTCAATATCAGTACAATCGCTGGTGGTATGTACGAAAAAATGATCACATCCGGTTCCGGTTTGATCATTGGTTTGATTGCCTATGCAGGATACCACTTGCTGAACATGAAAATCGACGGATTTGCATTGCGTTTGCAAATGGCGGCTTCTGATTTTCTGGATGTATTACAAAAGCCTGTGGCTGCGAAGTAAAAGACTATCTTATTTATGAAAATACGTCGCAAGAGCCGGTTTGCCCCTGAGGTGTTTACGCACTCGCTCAACGATATTATGTTTTTCCTGCTGCTGTTCTTTTTGATCATCTCAACGATGTCCAATCCGAACGTAATCAAGCTGATGCTTCCCAAAGCTTCCGCGACGCAGCAGATGTACAAAAAGCAGATTACACTGTCGGTCGATGAAAATAAAGGCTATTTCATTGACAAAGAACCAATCCCGTTCGACCGGCTTGAAGCCGAGCTCCAAAGCATTTTCGCCAACGTGGAAGAACGCACTGTCGTTTTAAGAGTTGACAAAAACCTCGCAGTCCAGGACTTAGTCGACGTACTCGAACTAGGCGCCAAGAATGACATTAAAATGGTCATGGCTACTGCGAAATAAGCTTTTAAGGAGGAAAGGGAAAAAAGGGAGGATGGAGGAAGTATAAGCCTTTCCTCCCCTTCATCCCTTTCCTCCCCTTCATCCCTTCCCACCCTCTTCCGCGCTCCGGTAAATTTTCGAAACAATTTCCTGCAAAATTGCTCCTTGTTGGGCGTTGCAGATGTTGGTGGGTTTTCCTTCTATGGCGTCGAGGAATGCCGTCGTGTTTTTAAGCTGGATATCTGTTTCTGCCAGATGTGGGAAGTGGGTGTTTGCCATTTCTCCGCCCATTTCAGTAAAAAGTCCGAGCGGCTTGTACATTGCTCCTCCTTTTGAGCCGAATACTTCCAGGTTTACGTCCTTTTCCGCCTCCATATTCAATGCAAATGAGGCAGACAGGGTAATGCTGGCATTGTTAGGAAAGGACAAATGTGCGAAGCAGGCATCTTCTACTTCAAAGCTATCCGCGTTCCATTCCCCCATCAAACCCTTGCCGCCGGCTTTTCCGATATAATCGTAAGTATTAGCCACAACTCTGTCGGGCATCTGATAATCCAGCATGTCAAGTGCCAGGTCCAGGATATGTACACCCAGGTCCATCAAAGCGCCACCACCCTGTATCGACTTATTGGTAAAATTGCCCCAGCCTGGTATCCCACGCCTCCGCAGGTAGCGCGCATTGATATGGTAAATCTGACCTAATGTTCCTTCCTCTCTGGCTTGCCTGATAAACCCGAATTCTGGCGTTTGCCGGAGTTGCAGGTTGTAAGCGAGAATTTTGCCTTTGCTTTTGGCAAGATCTGCCATTTGAGCGGCTTCCGACGCAGTTAATGCAGGTGGTTTTTCACAAAAAACGTGACAATCATTTTCAAGCGCCTGCATCCCAAATGGATAGTGCAGGTAATTGGCGGTACAAATCACTACAAAGTCCGGGCGGCCTTCGCCAGCGTACATTTCATCGGCATTGTCGTAAGCAAATGGGATCTGGTGCTGGTCGGCAAGTGCACGAGCCTTTTCTTTGACCCGGCTGCAGATGGAAACAATTTCAACCCGGTCGGAGAGATTCTTTAATGCGGGAATGTGGTTCTGGTCGGCAATGTGGCCGCCGCCGATGATTGCGGCTTTGAGAAGTGACATGCTGTTATTTCTGGTGATAGTTGCCGTAAAATATGGAAACATAGCCAGAAATAACAGCTTATCCATTGCAGAGGTACTAGTTGTCGCTGCCAGTCTGCTGCTTATGGAACTTAACAGCGCCGCTGGGGCGGAGACTGTAAGTTGCAAATGCAGTACCCGTATTGTAGTTCATGAAACGGTAGCTGCTCGAATCTGGCGTGTACCGGTACTCAGCAGTAGGTGGGGCAGAGGAGGGTTTAAATGTTTTAGTTTCAAAAAAGGCGAGAGAAGAATTGAAGAGATCTTCCACTCCCACTTTGGCAAGCTGAACACTTGATGAAAATGAGGATTGTGGCAAATGAAACCCTTGTCGCTTGTCGCCTTTGGCAGCAGCCAGGTCAAACTTGATTTCAATATTTTCTACCATTTCCAGCGGCTCACCATTCTGAATGCCGGGCTTCCATTTCGGCATATTTTTGACCAG
>NZ_JBHYGF010000033.1:11983-14127 GCF_051859145.1 Dyadobacter sp. | reverse complement strand
AGGTGACGTGAACGCTGCACTTGTATTTGACAAAGTCCTTCTCGTTGATAACGGAGGCACAGTATCGGTTGGACTACCTACAGTAGCAGGCGCTTCTGTAAAGGCAACTGTCCTTGAACACCTTAAAGGTGAAAAAGTGATCGTCTTCAAAAAGAAAAGACGTAAAGGCTACCGCGTTAAAAATGGTCACCGTCAATATCTGACCAAGATCAGCATCGACGACATCGTAGCTTAATGCAACTTTGGCCCGGAAACGGGATCAGGTCAATTCAATCAGAAATAACAATTAATAGTTAAGATATCATGGCACATAAGAAAGGTGTAGGTAGCTCGAAAAACGGACGTGAATCCGAAAGCAAGCGTCTTGGAGTAAAATTATTCGGTGGTCAGGTTGCCAAAGCAGGAAATATCCTTGTTCGTCAGCGTGGTACCAAACACAATCCAGGCAAAAACGTAGGTATCGGTCGTGACCATACTTTGTTTGCATTGGTTGATGGAAATGTAGTTTTCCGTAAAACACGTGAAAACAGATCTTATGTTCACATCGAGCCGATCGCAGTTGCTACTGAAACTACTGCTACTGCAGAAGCTTAGTTTTTAGTCAATGCTTTTAAAAAACCCGTCAGGTCCCGCACCTTACGGGTTTTTTCTTTTACAGCAAGCCAATGGAAAACCAAAAGCAGCCTTTGCTTGTTTGCATTGAGTACAACCTATTTCCAATCATTCTACTGACATGCTTACACGTCCCGTTTTTGTATATACCGAATTAAGTCCTAACCCCAATTCAATGAAGTTCGTCCTGAACTTCGAGCTGGTACCAGACGGACTTTCTTTTGACTACCCTTCGCTGCAAGCCGCGCTGGAAGAAGGAAAAGCTTCTCCGCTGGCTTCGGACCTGTTTCAGTTTCCGCACGTAAAGCGCGTGTTTATCGCCAGTAACTTCGTCACAATTACGAAAGACGACAGCATTGCATGGGAAGATGTGTTGAGAGATACCAAGCAATTCATTAAGATATATTTCGAAGAAAACCACCCAGTTTTCGCGCAGCAGACGATTGATAAAAACACAGTTATCGTTGACTCCCGCGATTCAGATACCGTGCAAAAGATCAAAGCGGCGCTCGACCAGTATGTAAGGCCGGCCGTGGAGTCAGATGGTGGAGCGATCAACTTCCATTCATTTAATGAAGAATCCGGCACTGTGAAAGTGTTGCTGCAAGGCTCGTGCAGCGGCTGTCCGTCTTCTACATTGACATTGAAAGCAGGAATTGAAAACCTGCTGACCAGAATGGTACCTGATGTAAAAGAGGTAGTTGCGGAAGGCGTTTAAGCTTTTTCTGATAGCTGTTGGAAACCCTGTCGCGAGGCAGGGTTTCTTTTTTTTAGATGTTTTGTTAGTTTCGGATATGAAGCAATTGCTGCATCGATTTATTTCAGAGATTGAAAAACTGCAATCCAGGGGAGACAACTATTTTCCAGCCGGGATTTTTCCCGCGCAAAGAATTAACCCGCTGATCGGCTACAAACGGCAGGATACCACCATATTCTTTTCAGCAATTATCTGCTTTACACTACAATCCATTCGCAGGCAGGTTTCCGGGGAGATCGCGGAGCAGATTGATGGGATATGTGAAAAGATCATTGCCAACTATCCCGATTTCAGAAATAAGGACGGGCTGAAAACCTACAATTTCTGGAAAACCAAACCTTCCAAACACTTCCCGAACGGTCACATCTTCCGGCGCTTCGAGCATTTCCGCATTCCCGACGATATCGACGATACTGCATTTGTTTATATGACAACCCAGCCGACGCGCGAAGAGCTTACCTGGCTGAAAGAAAAGCTGGCACTGCATTCAAATGGGTATAAATTGTGGATCCGGAATACATATCCGGAGTACCGGAACCTGAAAGCGTATTCCACCTGGTTCGGGAAGAATATGTACGTAGAGTTTGATGTGTGCGTGCTCAGCAATATGCTATATTGTATCTATAAATACGATATGCTGCTGAATGAACACGACCACGCCAGTCTTGAATACATTCGCTCAGTGATAGCAACCGATCGGTATATCAAAGTCCCCTTTCGTTGTGCACACCAGTACCCTCGGACCCCGCTGATCATTTATCACGTAGCGCGTTTA
>NZ_JBHYGF010000033.1:9766-11973 GCF_051859145.1 Dyadobacter sp. | reverse complement strand
CTTGAATCTGTCAAGGCCGGGTTAATCGCCGATACGCAGCAGCTGCTCACGACTCCCCTGCACGATATGGACCGGGTTTTGCTATCGATTTCGCTCTTGCGGCTTGGTGTCGCTGCCCAACGTATCCCGGTTGAGCAATTCACTCCAAAGCATTTTGAAGGATTTGGCTTCTTTATTGCAGGCCTTCTCACCGCGTATGAGAATCCGCTGCTTTACAAATTATCCATATCTCCGCTTTTTCACATGAAATGGATATGTGAAGCGCATTCATGGACTTTGCTGGCTGAGTACGAAATGCTGTGGGCGCAACATGAAAGTGCCGCCTTGTCAATTCAAACGAAAAAGTAACATGTCAGATTCGACGATATCCATACAAGTCAGGCAGATTATCAAAGAGGCTGACGATGCAAAAACCTTTGTTTTTGAAAGAAGAGACGGCAAACCGCTTGTATACAAAGCCGGCCAGTTCCTCACCTTCCTGATCGAGATGCACGGGCACGAGGTTCGGCGCTCCTACTCTATGAGCTCGGCGCCGGGTGTGGACACTTACCCTTCCATTACCGTCAAACGCGTACCCAATGGGGAAATCTCGCGCTTCTGGATTGATCGTGTTCAGGAAGGCGATATTTTTACAGCGTTGTTTCCGTCAGGCAGGTTTGTGCTGGAAGAAAGCCTGACCGGCGAGCGTGATATTATATTGATCGGCGCGGGAAGCGGCATTACACCCTTGTTTTCGATTTTAAAACAAACTCTCAGTCAGGGGCCGGAGTTGCACGTGACGCTTATTTACGCAAGCCGTAGTGTAAAAACAACGCTGTTCTGGCAACAGATACTTGACCTGGAAAGCGAATACCAGGATCGTTTTCGCGCTATTCACATTCATAGTCAGCCTACGGATGAATGGAACGGGATCCGGGGAAGGATTAACAACACGCGCCTGG
Source organism: Dyadobacter sp. (assembly GCF_051859145.1). Lineage (GTDB taxonomy): Bacteria > Bacteroidota > Bacteroidia > Cytophagales > Spirosomataceae > Dyadobacter. The sequence continues at coordinate 11,032 of NZ_JBHYGF010000033.1, read as the reverse complement.
AACAGCTTGTGAATAAGTCACTGAAACACAATCGCGCAGATGCGCGCTTTTTCATTTGCGGACCATTTGATCTGATGCGTTCTTCGGAGATCACGCTCCATTTTATGGGGTTTTCCAAAGATCAGATTAGAAAAGAGAACTTCGTAATCACTTCCGCGCCTCCTGCCCCACGCGAATCCTACCCGCATAACATTGTTCTGTACTTTCGCGAAAAGCTGTACCATCTCCACGTTCCGGCACATACAACCGTGCTCGATGCCGCGCTCGCAGAGGGTATTCGCCTGCCATATAGCTGCAAAGGAGGTCGCTGCTCTACCTGCGCGGGTATTTGCAAAACAGGCGCTGTCCACATGAGCGTCAATGAAGTTTTAACGGATAAGGATTTGAAAGAAGGCTGGATCCTGACGTGTTCAGCTTACGTTGACAGCGACAATGTAACTATCGAAATTCCCTGACACTTAATGAGAAAGCGCAAGTCAGGCTGACTTACGCTTTCTCAGGATTTAGGATAAGTGGGTCTTAAAATTTAGGAATATAGAAAAGGTTAAAGGCGGATTTCAGGTATAAGAGCAAGGAAAGTCAAATGCTATTTGGTTGTTCTTAAAGGTATTGTTCAAATGGACATTAATCAGAGATGTTAAACCGCCAAAACGACGAATAATCTTCTACTTGATTAACTGATTACAAAATTAATCGTAAAATTAGATTTACAAAGCAAAATTGTGAAAAAGTGCACGAACACGCAACAAAAATCAACTGTCGTTATCGTACACGATTTTAAAACCATATAGCTGGCGTGAAGACATAAATTTAGCCTTTAAAATTTACATTCTCTTTTTTGTTATAAAAAAGATTTGAAAAGTAATTAATAAACTGACAATCAGCCCGCGACTCTGTTCCTGAAAGTGCTGTTAATTACTACTTTTGCATGCTTCACAGAAGCTAACTACCTCTGATTAATTGTGAAAAAGAAAATCGTAAGAATAAAAGATATAGCCGAGCGAGCACAAACTTCCAAAGGCACTGTTGACCGTGTGCTCCACAATCGCGGAAGGGTTGCCGACGATGTGCGGGAAAGAATTCTGAGCATTATTAAAGAGCTGAACTACGAGCCCAACTTCATTGCGCAGTCACTTAAATCGCAACGCACCTATAATCTTGCCGTACTTGTTCCTGATCCGGCACTCGATCCTTACTGGCAGGCGCCGCGATTGGGATTGGAGAAGGCAGAAAAGGAGCTGCGGCAGTATGGTCTGTCCATTACAC
>NZ_JBHYGF010000033.1:0-9756 GCF_051859145.1 Dyadobacter sp. | reverse complement strand
CGACCCGCACGACGACCAGTCTTTTATCGAGCGCGCCAAAGAGGTAACTGTCGAGAAACCGGATGGACTGTTGATTGCACCCGTGTTTTACAAGGAGGTACTGCCGTTTTTCAAAGAATGGGCAGATCTGAACATTCCGTATGTGCTCTTCAACACGCAGATCGAGCACGTTAATCCGCTTTGCTACATTGGACAGGATTCGTACCGGAGTGGCTGCCTGGCGGCCAAGATCCTGAGTTTTGGATTGCAATCTTCGGGCAGTATCCTGATCGCGCATATCAATGAGGATATCTCCAACTCAGCCCACCTGATCACCAAAGAAGAAGGTTTTAAAGATTACTTCAAGAGCTTGGGAAATGGAAGGAGCTTTGAGGTAATCAGCAGGGAAGTTCATTTTTCAGATGAAGAGAGCCCCGACCGCGAGCTTGACGCGATCAGAAGCGAAAACCCGGACTTAAAGGCAATTTATGTCACTAATTCCAAAGCGTTTGAAGTAGCGGCTTACCTGGAAAAGAACAACCTGAAAGATATCAAGCTTGTAGGATATGACCTCGTGGAAGCGAACCTGCATTATCTCAACAAAGAGCTAATCCACTTCCTCATTAACCAAAATCCGCTCGGACAGGGATACTGGGGAATACACCAGCTGGCTAATCACCTCGTATTCAAAAAAGAGGTAGCACCCATTAAATTCCTTCCGCTCGATATTATCACGAAAGAAAATCTGGACTACTACCTCGATCCGCAGTAACAGGAGCTGTTAAAGATCTCCGAACTGCGCGTACATTTCTTTGAGCTTTGGTTCGGTTTCCTTGGCACGGATATCTTTTCTGAGTGCGGTAACACCCTGAATGTCCGTCAACAGCCCAAGTGCCTGGAATGCGCCGAATCTGACAAAATAAGAGGAATTATCCCGCGCCAGACCTTCCAATACCGGTATACTTTTGCGTTGAATATCCTGTTTCGACTTGATCAGGTATTTCCCAAATACCTGCAGGAAGTTATACTTCTCGGTAGGCTTCATCGCCCGCATCTTTTCAAGAAACCAGTCAAACCGCTCCGGCTGGGCCAGGCCTGCATAATAGTTAGCAACCGACGTCACGATCGCGTCGTTGGGCGAGTTTTCAAATTGGGCTGCTATCTCATTGGCGTCATTCGGCTGGGACATCAGGTACTTTTCAATCGCAACGGATACCACGAGATAGGAACTGTCGCTAAGCGCCTCCTTGAAAATTGCGTCACTGTTGTTATCCCCAAACGAAGCAAGCGTAATAATCGCCTCAGAGCGGACCTGCGGATGCGGATCTTTACGCGCCAGGTTCTGGATTTTAGTTTCAATGTCCGCAAAACCAGCGCCTGCATATTCGGCAAAGTTACTCACCGCCATTTGCCGGAATTTCCAGAACGGATCTCCCATTGCTTTCTCAAGTATATTTTTCACCGTTGTGTCGGCGAGTGCGCCTTCCAGTTGAGACAATGCATCATACTTATGCAAAAAGCGATCTGCATTCAAATACTGGAACTGCATTTCCGGGCGGTTTTTTTCATGCTCGATCACAGCAAGCAGCTGCGCGTCTGCATCAAATACAACCAGATCGGGCTTTTTGGCCGCAGGGAATTCCAGGGTCTGGGTCACTTTGTCAATCACCACATTGTACTGGTTTTTCTTACCGCTCACCCACACGTCGACTTTAAGCGGAAGCCGGTAAACAGTGGTAGCAAGTGTATCCTGAGCCTGCTTCACCTTTAATAGTACCTTGCCTGCATTGGCTACGTATTCCTGCTGTATTTTCAGGTTAGGGTGCCCGGGACGGTGGAACCACTGGTCGAAGAACCAGTTCAGATCTTCACCAGTAACTTTCTCAAATGCAGTTCTCAAATCATCAATTTCAACCGTTCCCAATGCATTCTTCCGCAGATAGTATTTCAGGGAAGCAAAAAAAGCATCGTCGCCCACGTACGAGCGCAGCATATGTAAAATGCGCCCTCCCTTTGCATAAGAGTGACTATCGAACATATTTTCACGGTCCTTATAAAAATAGCGGATCATGGGCACCTGCTTGGTCTCTGATTCGAGCAGGTAACTCTTCATTTCCTGCAAGTTACCCCAGTCGGCTTCATATTTTCCGTCGTTGTACTCGCTCCACAGGTATTCGGAATAATTGGCAAACGATTCATTCAAAGGAAGTTGCCCCCATTCCTCGCAGGTCACATAATCACCAAACCAGTGATGTGCCAGCTCGTGAGCAATTACCGCATCCGAATTGCCATCTACCAGCGAGCGCGTATCGTTTTGTACACCTTCTTCATGCACGGTAGCAGTGGTATTTTCCATTGCCCCGGCCACAAAATCACGCACTGCAATCTGCGCGTATTTTTCCCAGGGATACTCCACGCCGAATATATTGGAGAAGAAACCCATCATCTCAGGAGTGCGGCCAAAGATCGCATGTGCATCCTTCCCGTATTTGGGCTCTACATAATAACTCAGTTCAAGTCCGTTGGGCATCATATCCTTCGCAACTACAAAGTCGCCAACTGCAATCATAGCGAGGTAAGGCGCGTGCGGAATGGACTGTTTCCAGTGATCTGTCCGCGTGCCCTTTTTACCTTCGCTCTGCCCGATCAGTAATCCGTTTGACAAAGTTTTGAAGGTACTGTCAACAGTAATGTAAAAATCGTGGGTAAATTTCTGATTTGGCGCGTCAATGGTCGGGAACCAGCAGGAGCTGCCCTCGGTTTCTCCCTGCGTCCATATCTGCCGCGGCTTGCCTTCGTCCAGTCCATCTGCATTAATGAAGTACAATCCTTTGTCCGTCTGACTATCGTCGGGCTTGTTTCTCGGGAGGTCGTTTGGCTTGGCTACGTAGTCGATTTTGACAAGCAGCGTGTCATTTCGTGTGTAGTTTTTGTCCAGCTTAATGATCAGCTTTCTTTTATCTTCATAGGTAAAATTCAGCTTCTTGACCACCTTTCCGGCAATTTCCTCCGTCGTAAGTGCGCCGTAATCCCCGACAGTATCCAGCATTGACACCCCTTTGATATCAAACCCCTTCGCATCCAGTTCCAGTGTATTCTGGGGATGGAAATGTGATTTGAATGCGATTACAGCGGAGGCAGGTACCTGCTGCTTAACCCAGTCAAACTGCACGTCGAGGCGCGTGTAAATAATGTCGCTCTTCCTGGTACGTTCGGGACGGTACGGACCTTTTTTGGTAATGGTACCGGGATTTCTCCTGTAAACTGTATCCGCTGGAACCCGATTAAATGGAGCAGCTGAAACGGAGGTCAAAAGTAAGGTGAATGCAAAGATGGCAGCGATTAGTCGGCTCAGCAGTAAAGTATTGCGACCAGTCATATCTGCTTTCGAATTGTTAGCTGGGGAGTGATTCAAATTATCGAATTTAATAAGTCGTTTTCTGTTCTCGGATGTACTTAAACGCGCAAAATAGCGCCCGCCTCGGCTGCGCGCCGGGCTGGTATGTAAGAGACTATCATAGTAATCATAACGACAACAATGCCTGTATAGAGTATATCTTCCCATATTAATTTGACCGGGTATGCATCCACCAGTGAAGTAGTCATTCCCATTGAAACAAAGCCGTATTTAATCTGTAACCAGCAAATCAGGACACCTCCGGCCAAGCCGAACACTGCGCCGGAAAGCGCCACGATAGCACCTTCTGCCAGAAAAATGTTCCTGATTAGCGAAGGTGTTGCACCAAGTGCATACAACATCGATATATCCTTCTTCTTCTCGATCGCAAGCATGCTTAACGAAAAGAAAATGTTAATTGCAGCAACTAAAATAATCAGCGACAGGGTAACAGCCACAAAAAGCTTTTCCATTTTGATCGCACGCAGCAAATCGGCATTCAGCGAATCCCGGTCTTTTACCACAAAATCCTTGCCCAACACACCCGCAAGCTGCGCACTGACTGCCTGTTCGCGAAATCCCGGACTTACATTGATCTCGATCGCCGACCGCTCACCCCGGTACTGCATCAGTGAGTCGACCAGGTCCACCGGCGCGATCACATAATCATCGTAGCGCGTTTCTATAAAAAATACGCCACCTGGCCTCAGGGCCAGCTGATTGAAAGCTTCCGGCGAGGTCAGGTTGAGTGCTTTGGTACTTGTCCTGGGATAAAGGAATTCGAGGGGTATAAGAATGTCTTCCAGCGAGATAGACAATGCATTGCGGATACCTTCTGAAACAATCGCGTACGGAGTTCCATTTGCACCGCGCAATGTTAAGGAACCTTCAATCAGCGCGGTATCAAGTCTTTCCTGCTGCTCAAAAGTACGGTCCACTCCTTTCAACCGGACAATGGTCTGCTGATTTCCGTACCTTGCCAGCGCATTATCCTCAATCACCTCGGTGATCACACTTACCCCATTCACTTTTTTAATGCTGGTGAGCATGGCAGGCGTAATCGTGAACCGCTTCCCTGCCGCAGGGGATATTTTGATATCCGAATCAAAAGTCTTGAAAATTCTGCGGTTAAGATCTTCCATTCCATTAAAAACGGAGAGCACCACTACCATTGCCATTGTTCCGACAGCCACGCCAGCCATCGCAATCCGGGCAATCAGGCTGATAAAACTTCTTTTGTTCCGCGAGAAAAAATAGCGAATGGCAATTCGGTAAGAAAGATCCATGACCGGGAGGATTGAATCAATTTGTTTCTTCTTCCTCGTCCGGCGCTGCAGGAGGTATTACGATATCTGAGAACAGCAGTTCCATTTTGGCTGCATATTCTGCTGTGTCATCCATGTAAAATTGAAGGTGCGGCACGATCCTCAGCTGGTGGCGAACACGCTCGCCGAGCTTCTGGCGGATAAAACGCGTATTTTCCTTGATCGTTTCCAGTAAAATAGTTTTTTTATTGTCAGGCAAAAAGCTCAGGTAGGCTCTTGCGATGCCCAGATCAGGTGTAACTCTCACTGCGGTAATCGTCACGATCGATCCGTTAATCAAATGCTGTGCGTCTTTTTGAAAAATCTCGCCCAGATCCTTTTGTATCTGCCTTCCTACTTTCTGTTGTCTTTTCGATTCCATGTGTAATTTCTTTATCGGAGAAGGCTCGCGTTTGCGGTACTCAGACTGTCTGCTTCTCAAGTTAGGGTGATGTAAACTACATTCCTAAATCATCCTTCCACGTTTTTCCAATGATCACAAATATCCGCACTTATTTTGTTTTTGTAGAATGCAGCGTTGTAATTTCGTAAAAGTTATTCCCGTAAGCTACATAATCCGCATCGTACTTGCTTAGTTTTTTCCGAGTCAATGCAAGGTATCAGACCATCAGCCTGGTAGTATTCTTCCTGCTGCTCCGCCTCCCTTTTTTCCTGGGTGGCGCGCCCCTGCTGATCCCTGAACTGAGCTGGATGCTTGTGGGAGAACAAATGGGCCGCGGCTTCATGCTTTACCGCGATGTGTGGGACAATGTAAGTCCATTCTCCGGCCTGACTTACTGGCTGATTGATAGCTTGTTCGGCCGTACGCAATGGGTTTATCAGCTCGCCGCGATGACGGTATCCATTGTCCAGATCCTGTATTTCAACTATGTGATCCATTCGCGGGAAGTATTCCCCGAACGCACATTCCTGCCCGGGGCGCTTTATAGCCTTTTTCTCAACATTTCCTTTGATATGGGTACGCTGTCACCCATGTTGATGGCCAACACATTCCTGCTTTTCGCATTCGGGTCGATCGTCAAAATGCTGGTCAGGCGCGAGGTAACTACGCAGGTGTTTGAAATGGGGCTCTATATCGGGATCGCCACCTTGTTTTATCTACCCGCTTCCCTGTTTGTGATCTGGGCATTTCTGGCGCTGCTGTTCTACACCGGCTCCACGATCCGCCACCACTTACTGGGCCTTTTCGGCTCCCTGTTTCCATTGTTAATGGTCGTGCTCTTTTTCTATCTGAATAACGGGATCGAAAGTTTGAACAGGAACCTGCTCACTTCGGTATTTCAGGTAAAACAATATAACCTCAACGATTTCTCTTCATTGCTTGCTTCCCTCCTGCTGCCCCTCGGTTTCGGGATTATGGGTTTTATGCGGATTTTCACAACGCTCCGGTTCGTCAATTACCAAACCCGCATTCAGCAGGTAATGGCGTTATGGTTCATTGTTGCGGTATTTACGATCCCGCTCATGCAGTTTTTGGCACCTATGCAATTTGTGATCTTTATTCCGCCAGCTGCATTTTTTGCTACCCATTATTTCCAGAGTTTTAAGAAAAAAAGTTTGGCTGACGAGCTGCAATTCACTTTAATGGGCGCGGTGATTATTTTGATCCAGTATCAGGGACTGCGGGGAATTATACCGGGGATTTCAATGGGAAGACTGGAAAACCTGCGCACCAAACCAGCTAACCTGCCTGAGCAGATTACCGGGAAACGCATTCTCGTTTTGGGAAGCCACTCAGGAGAGTATATCAATAACTACACAGCCACTCCCTACCTGAACTGGGAATTGGCAAGCTACGATTTGCGAAGCCTGGATAACTTCGATAGCGTGATCCATGTTTATGATAATTTCAAAAAGGATCCGCCGGATTATGTGATCGACAAAGTGAATTTAATGCCGAAACTGCTCAGCAGAGTTCCGGCATTACAGAAGCAATACAAGCTGAGCGCCTGGAAAGGCATTTACGAACGCACCAACTAGCAAGCGATTTTATTAACCCGCGTCTGGTGGCGGCCGCCTTCAAATTCAGTTGCCAGGAAAGCTTCCAGGCTCGCCAATGCAGTTTCCAATTCCATAAAACGTACCGGAAAGCAGATGATGTTGGAATCGTTATGCTGTCTTGTCAATGCTGCCAGCGGGGTATCCCACACCAATGCAGCGCGGATTCCCTGGTGTTTATTGGCCGTAATGCAAACTCCCTGTCCACTTCCGCATAGCAAAACCCCTTTCTCAAATTCGCCGCTTTCAACGCCGCTGGCGACGGGATGTGCAAAATCTGCATAGTCCGCAGAGTCGGGACTATATGTACCGAAATCCTTCGTTTCAAAACCGTTGTTGTTCAACCATTCGATGATCGGTTCTTTGTATGGAAATCCGGCGTGATCTGAACCAATAGCAATTTTTCTCATTACTTTTCTGTTAATTAAGGCCCGTCTTTTGCAGACGGTCGGGTGAATAGCGAGCGGCCCCAAGGCACGCTTGTAATACAAAAATACCATTATATGGTTTAACAATTAAATGGAGTTTAGAATATGAGTGATATGAGTAATCAAACGAAACCAACCAATGCAGAGTTGGTTGACGTTTCCCTTCTTAATCCGGCAGTGCCCGAAGATGAAAAAAGGATCAAGGAAGCATTTGAAGACAGAAACTGGAATGAAATAAAGAGCGCCGATTCGTGGGTTATATTCAAAGTGATGGCCGAGTTTGTGGAAGGGTTTGACAAACTGGCCAAGATCGGCCCCTGCGTTTCCCTGTTCGGTTCGGCGCGGACATTGCATGATAACCCGCATTACAAAACGGCCGAGGAAATTGCTGCAAAGCTCGTAAGGCACGGGTATGGGGTGATCACCGGCGGTGGCCCCGGTATCATGGAAGCAGGTAACAAAGGTGCATCCGAGCAGGGCGGTAAGTCCGTCGGGCTCAACATCAAGCTGCCTTTTGAACAGCACAGCAACATTTACATCGACCACGATAAAAGCATCAACTTCGACTTCTTCTTTGTGAGGAAAGTTATGTTTGTCAAATACTCCCAGGGTTTCGTAGTGATGCCGGGCGGTTTTGGTACGCTGGATGAGCTTTTTGAAGCATTAACCCTGATCCAGACCAAGAAAATCGGTCGCTTCCCGATTGTACTCGTAGGAAGCGCTTACTGGACCGGGCTGCTGGACTGGATCAAAGGTACCATGCTCACGGAGCGGAATATAAATGCAGAAGATCTCAAACTGATCAGCGTTGTAGATACACCCGACGAGGCTGTGAAGGTGATCGATACATTCTATTCCAAATACCTGCTGAAACCAAACTTTTAATCGTTCAGTAGTCGAGGTACGGCTCTATTTTTCGCAGCTGCTCCTCGTCAAGTATTTTCACACTGCGCAGCTCCGCGCTGTTTCTGAAGCTTCCATGCTGGTTACGGTAATTGATAATTACTGAAACCAGCTTTTTGTTTTTCATATAGCTGTGACTTCCCAGTTCAGCGGCAGTCGCAGTATTGATATTAATCTTTTTTACTCCAGTTGATATTACTGCGTATTTGTTAAGCTCACTCAATGCAACCGAATCAAGACCAAAAATTTCGGCGAACTGGCTCTTCGAATGAAACCCGCCAAGTGCATCGCGAAACTTCAAAATCCTTAAAGAAAGTTTGGTACCAATACCACGCAGCCTGACCAGCTGGGTAGTATCCGCAGTATTGATATCGAAGGAAGCGATAACGGGAGGTGTAAACTTCCGTGTTCCTTCCCTGGTCTTACCTGCATTTTCGGGCGCATTGGAGAAGTTACTTTTTGCGGTTACAGCAGCGCCACTATTTTTTATTTTAATGAAAGGAACCAGTTTTTGAAACAGCTCCGGCGGGAAATCGTAAATGTGCAGCAGGTCTTCCTTTTTCCTGAACTTCCCTCCTTTTGTCCTGAACTTATCTATTCTTTTGGCCAAAAACACTGGTATCCCCAGCTCAGCAAGCTGCTCCACGGTAGCCGCATTTGGGTCAAATGCAAACAGACGGGCTGGTTTTACAGGTTTTTCATACTGCTTCCGCGCCTTCTTTTTTTGTGCATTATACCTGGCTTTGTTTTCAATTTCAATGTCGGCCACAATGCTGTCCAGCTTTGCCTGGCTCAGAGGCGCCGGGCCGGGTGGGAAAAGCGGGAGTATGTACCTCCTGAATAAAAAGGGAAACCAGATAACAAGCGCACAAAGCACCATCAATGCAATTGCGCCGCGTGCCTCCTTTCTTGAAATTCCAAAGAAATCCTGAATCTGTTTGGTCAGTTTTTTAAACATAAGTCAAAAGCACTTTTCTCTTTTGACGCCCGGAATTCATTTTGGTATCGGTCTAAAAACAAAAAAAACGTCAGGCGACAAACCCGACGTTTTTACAAATGCTATTTGCAGGATCAATTTACATAAACGCTGCCGCTGCTGGCTGATAATGTAACCGGAATGCCGCCGCCATTCATTTTACCGCGAACATATTCCTTTTCAGCACGGCCATCGAAGTTTTTCAGAGGGATAGAAACCTTGTTTCCTTTGAGGTTCAGGTCCATTCCTGCGTCCATGGGCATGGTAACGCGCACACTGCCTGCGGAGCTGGAAATATCCACGTACTTGCCGAGCTTGGTAAGTTCCACTTCTACGCTGCCCGCGCTTGTGCTCGCCTTGATACTGCCCGAAACATTGGCAAGCCGCACAGAACCGCCCGAAGTTCCGGTATCCAGTGCGCCGCTGATATCTTCACCTTTCACGCTGCCGCCGCTTGTGTGAGCTACTACATCGCCATTGATACTATTCAGGGTAATGCTGCCGCCGGAGGTATTCAGTTCTATTTTGCCTTTCAGTCCGGTAGCTTTGATGCTGCCTCCACTGGTTTCAAGATCGATTTCGTTGGTGCAATTCACTACGTCAATGCTCCCGCCGGAAGTACGTCCGTGGATCATTCCGCTCAGATCTTCCACTTTCAAACTTCCGCCGCTTGTCTGAAAATTCTGCTCACCGGTTAAGGAAGCAATCTTAATGCTGCCTCCGCTGGTTTTCAGGTTGGTTGCAACATTC
>NZ_JBHYGF010000032.1:0-14136 GCF_051859145.1 Dyadobacter sp. | reverse complement strand
AATGAGCCCCTAGCACCTTACGGCGTACAGTTCAGCGATTACATATTGCTTGGTAAAGATGGTAAAGCCTTAGCTGTTGTGGAAGCAAAAAAAACCGCTGCGGATCCCGCAATTGGAAGAGAACAGGCCAAACAGTATTGCTATCATATTAAAAACAAACAGGGCGGAGTATTGCCTTTTTGCTTTTATACGAACGGCCACGATATCTATTTCTGGGATTTAGAAAATTATCCTCCCCAAAAAGTGTATGCGTTTCCCTCGAGAGAAGATTTAGAACGTTACGCCTACATTCGCAAAGCCAGGAAGAATTTAGCAAGTGAGTTAATCAATACAACAATTGCCGGTCGCGATTATCAGATTGCTGCCATTCGTTCCGTATTGGAAGCTGTTGAAAGACGGAAGAAAACATTCTTGTTGGTTATGGCAACAGGTACAGGTAAAACAAGAACTTGTATTGCCTTGGTGGATGCATTGATGCGGGCAGGTTGGGCTGAAAGAACCCTGTTTTTAGTGGATCGTATCGCCTTGCAGGATCAGGCGCTAGATGCTTTCAAAGAACATTTGCCTAATGAACCTCGCTGGCCGCATCAGAATGAAACAAAAATTGCTACGGACAGGCGCATATATGTATCTACCTATCCCACGATGCTAAATATTATCCGTAGCGATAGCAAACCACTTTCCCCGCATTTTTTTGATCTGATAATCGTGGACGAAAGTCACCGCAGCATTTACAACACTTATCAGGAGGTGCTGACCTATTTTAATACTATTACTCTCGGGCTTACTGCAACACCTACTGACGTAATTGACCATAATACTTTCCAATTGTTTGAATGCGAAGACGGCCTTCCCACCTATGCATACTCGTATGACGAAGCAGTGAACCACGTACCTCCTTATCTGTGCAACTTCCAGGTAATGAAAATCAAAACGAAGTTTCAAGAGGAAGGGATTAATAAAAGAACCATTTCGCTGGAAGACCAAAAGCGCCTGATATTGGAAGGCACAGAGGTGCAGGAGATCAATTATGACGGAACAGAACTAGAGAAGACTGTCATCAACCGCGGCACTAATGCGCTCATTGTACGGGAGTTTATGGAAGAATGCATCAAAGATGAAAATGGTGTGCTGCCGGGCAAAACGATTTTTTTCTGTATGACCAAAGCTCACGCCCGGCGCTTAGAGCAAATATTTGATGCATTGTATCCCGAATTTAGGGGTGAGCTGGCTAAAGTTCTGGTAAGTGACGATCCTCGAGTATACGGAAAAGGTGGATTGCTAGATCAATTCACCAATCAAGATATGCCTCGAATTGCGATCAGTGTCGATATGCTGGATACAGGCGTGGATATACGCGAGATAACCAATCTTGTGTTTGCCAAACCGGTCTATTCCTATACCAAATTTTGGCAAATGATCGGTCGTGGTACTCGTTTGCTAGAGCAAAGCAAAATCAAACCCTGGTGTACCGAAAAGGAGGAATTTCTGATATTGGATTGCTGGGATAACTTCGAATATTTCAAACTTAACCCTCAGGGCAAAACCTTAAAACCACAAATACCTTTACCTGTTCGCTTGTTTGGTGTACGGTTAGATAAAATAGAAAAGGCACAGGAGATTGGAGAAAATGCCATCGCCGAAAAAGAAATCGACAAACTTAAAAAACAGATTGCGTTACTACCTGCTAACTCTGTAGTAATTCTGGATGCTCGTAAAGATTTACATCAACTGGAAGGCAAGCATTTCTGGAACGATTTGACTGCCAATAAGATAGATTTTTTAAGAGTATCCATAAAGCCGTTGCTGAGAACCATATCCAACGCCGATTACAAGGCCATGCGTTTTGAGAAGGATATCGTAGAAGTTTCGTTAGCACACCTCACAAATGAAAAGCAAAAATTTGCAACCCTGAAAGAAAGTATTAAGGAAGAGATTGGGGAACTGCCGTTATTCGTCAACACTGTTGCGCAGGAAGAAGCCTTGATACGTCAGAGCCAAACCAATTATTTCTGGTCAACGATCACAGAAGAAAGGCTGGATGAGTTGATTATGAAACTGGCACCACTAATGTACTTCAGAGAATCACCGGTAATGGCTGCTGGGCCCGCTAAGTTTAACCTGCAGGATGTACTGCATACCAAAGAATATGTGGAATTTGGCCCGCAGCATGAATCATTGAGCATCGCCCGGTACCGTGAACTGGTAGAGCAAAAGATAAATGGATTGGTAGCCGCAAGCCCGCTTGTGCAAAAAATAAAGCAAGGCCATAGTCTTACTGAGGTGGAAGCCGGACAATTGGTCGAGTTATTACATGACGAACATCCTCATATTACGCTTGATCTGTTGCGCCGTGCGTACAATCATCACAAAGCACAACTACTACAATTTATCAAGCATATTCTCGGCATCGAAATGCTAGAAGCCTTTCCCGATACAGTGTCTCGTTCGTTCGATCATTTTATTGCTTCACACAATTACTTAAATACCCGCCAACTGGAATTTATGAACCTGCTACGGGGATTCCTGATTGAGAAAGGTGATGTAGCGAAAAAAGACCTGATAGGTGCTCCATTCACTGGCATTCATCCCGATGGTATCCGAGGTGTATTTTCCAACAAAGAGATTGACGAAATTATTTTATTCATACAACAACTGGCTGCATAATGACAACAGCTATTAGGACACAGCTCATTAACCTGGCAAGGTTACGGACAACTTGGTCTTACTCTCAACTAAATGACCAACTTCAGTTAGGGCTGAATTTTTCCAATTCATTGGACAGGGATCTGATAGGCGAATGGCTGGGAGAGGTTTCAATACATGAATATGAACGAGGTAGGCCTTTAATAAGCTGCCTGATTACTCATCAATATGGAATGCGAGAACAAGGAGATGGTTTTTACAAGCTTTGTGAACAGCTTTATGGAACAAACTGGGAAAGCTTAAAGACCAACAAAACATGGGAAAACCAGCTTATAGCTGAATGCTATGAATTCTGGCTTGCCCCTGATAATTATAGAAATTTCAAAAACGACTGGTAAAATGCTAACGCAATCATTAAAAAATAAAGTTTCTACACTCTGGGACAAATTCTGGAGTGGTGGCATATCCAATCCCTTAAATGCTATAGAGCAGATCACTTACCTGCTGTTTATGAAACAACTGGATGAAACGGATAAGAGGAAACTGAGCAATGCTGATTTCCTGGGAGAAAAATATGCCTCCATCTTCTCCGGCGAATATTATCCACCGGGCTTAGATGATAAGGATCCCAAAAATGCAGTGGATAAAGAAACCCTGCGCTGGAGTTACTGGACTAAAATGCCCAGTGATGAAATGCTGCTACACGTTCAAAGCCGTGTATTTCCGTTCATCAGGCAACTGGAAGATGACAACTCATTTTTCACTAAGCACATGGTAAACGCTACGTTCCTGATACCAAGTGGTCGTATGCTAACGGAAGCGACCAAAACTATTGATACTATTTATGCAGAGCTTGAAAAGGAAAACCGCTTTATAGATGCGCAAGGCGATTTTTATGAATACCTGCTGGATGAGTTACGGAGCTCGGGCAAAAATGGGCAGTTCCGTACGCCCACTCATGTAATAGAGTTGATTGTAGAATTGGTACAACCGCAATTAGGTAATCGTATTGCCGACCCTGCTAGCGGCACAGCAGGCTTTTTGCTGGGCGCTTATAAATACATCATCTCACATTTTACCAGTGACAAATATAAAGAACCCGATGACAATGGTTTTATCCGTGGTACGCTAGCCGATAAACTGGTAGACGACAAAGCCAAAGAAATGCTTAATGAAGCTACCTTTTTCGGTTTTGATATTGACCCCACCATGATCCGCATAGGGCTCATGAACCTAATGATGCATGGTATCACCAAGCCGCAAATAGATTACAAAGATACCCTAAGCAAAAACTACAATGAGGATAATGCCTATGATATTGTAATAGCTAACCCGCCCTTTACAGGAAGCATCGATAAAGGCGACCTCAATGAAACCTTTAGCATAGCTACCACAAAATCGGAACTATTATTTCTGGAGCGTATTTACAAAATGCTGCGTATGGGCGGCACGGCAGGCGTAGTAGTACCCCAGGGAGTACTATTTGGTAGTGGCAATGCCTTTAAGGATGTTCGTAAAATCCTGCTCGATAGATGCGAGTTGAAAGCCGTCATCAGCATGCCTAATGGTGTATTTAAGCCTTATGCAGGTGTTGCCACGGCTATACTCATTTTTACAAAAGGGGGTGAAACGAAAAATGTATGGTTTTATGAAATGTTGAGCGACGGCAGGAGTCTTGATGACAAACGGGGCGAATTGAAAATGCCAAACGGTAGTCGTGATTTCGGCGACTTGCACTTGATTATTGATGCCTATAAAAAACGAAGCGCGAAAAATGAAAACGACCGCAGTAAGAGACATTTTTTTGTACCTAAAAGAGAAATTGAGGAAAAGGAATATGATTTGAATTTGAGTAAGTATAAGGAAGAAATATACGAGGAAGTAAATTACGAGGACCCCAAAGAAATTTTGAATAGGCTTGAGCTTAGTGAGAATGAAATAATCCAAAACATTAGCGATTTAAAAGCAATGCTATGATAGAGGTGTGTATAGATGAAATAATTGGAAAAAAAGGAGTCTTTATTGATGGGGATTGGGTTGAAAGCAAAGATCAAGATCCGCAAGGGGAAGTTAGATTGTTACAGCTTGCCGATATAGGAGATGGATATTTTATAAATAAATCAAATAGATTTCTAAATCGGGAAACCGCTGAGAGGTTAGGATGCACATTTCTAGCTAAGGGAGATTTACTGGTAGCGAGAATGCCAGATCCAATTGGCAGGGCATGTATTTTTCCTGGCCTACCTCAACCATGTGTTACCGTTGTCGATGTCTGCATCATTAGGCCGGATAAAAATATAGCTAATGTTGAGTGGCTTAAATTTCAAATAAACGATACGTCCTTCCGAACTAAAATTAATCAATTTATTTCTGGCTCCACGAGGCAGAGAATTTCAAGAGGTAATTTGTCAAAAATAACATTCAAATTACCATCTTTGTTGGATCAAATTAAAATTGTCACTGTTTTAAATAAAGCAGAAACACTTGTAAAACAACGTAAGGAAAATATTAATCTTTTGAATGAAATTTTGAAAAGTACATTTTTGAAAATGTTTGGTGATCCTGTGAGAAATGAACGGAACTGGCATACACTCACATTATCATCTTTTTGTTCGAAGATAGGTTCTGGAGCCACCCCGAGAGGTGGTAAAGAAAGTTACCATTCCGAAGGAATAAGTTTAATACGAAGCCTCAACGTTCATAATGATGTCTTGATTCTTGATGATTTGGCTTTTATTAACGAAGAACAAGCTGTAAATCTACAAAATGTCGTGGTGAAAGAAAATGATGTGTTACTAAATATTACCGGCGCATCTGTTGCACGTTGTTGTGTCGTCAAAAATGAAATATTACCAGCAAGGGTTAATCAACATGTCGCTATCATTCGACCTAATGAAGATATAGTAAATAATGTTTTTCTTGCAAGGTTGTTCACTACCAAAACATATCAAAACTTTTTATTAAAGAAAGCCCGATCAAAGGGAGCAACAAGAGAAGCTTTGACGAAAGAAGACTTAGAATCGCTAGAAATAATTGTGCCGCCTATTACCCTCCAAAATCAATTTGCAATCATCGTTGAAAAAGCTGAAATACTTAAAGCTCAATTTCAACGCAGTTTAGCTGATTTGGAAAATCTAAACGACTCATTAAGTCAGAAGGCGTTTAAAGGAGAATTGGATTTAAACAGTCTAAATGTTGTTGAGGAAGAAGAATATTTTACTGCTACCAACGATAGAACTGAGGATTGGCAGTTCAACCAACCGAAAACGTTGAATGTATATAAGAAAGGCGAAAACAAAAAGCATGCAGAGAAGGATGATGTATTAAACTGGCAGTCATTAGCCAACCGGATCAAGACACGATTTAAAGATCAGCATTTTAATTTTGAGATGCTGATTAACTTTATGCGGAAAAATAAATTGTCTGAATCAATTCAGTATTATTCATCCGAGGAGTTAAAAGCTAATCCACGTCTGAATGAAGCCGAAGATCTGAAAACGTTTATATATTCGGCGGTACAAAATGTGGAAATGGATGAAATGCAACAGCGGCAAACCAACCCGTTTTTAAAGCTCACTCAATCTTTTTACAATGCGGAAGACGAAAATTTTTCCCTGACATTGCATAAAGAGGATTTCAACATAATTGAAAACAAAGAAATTCATATGCGCTCGGGTATCTACTTCCGCATAGCCAAAGAAGCATGAAACTGATCAGCGTGAAAATATTAGGCAGCAACTTTCGTAGTCTCGCAGCCAACAGACTGTATGAGTTTAACCATACCATTCGCCCAAATAGGCTTTCCACTAAAGTTTTTGCTGGTCTCAATGGTAGTGGTAAATCTAATTTTTTGGAGCTGTTCTCGGAGATTTTTTATTTTCTGGAGATTTGTCATTTAAACACCGTTCCTGACACTGAGAAAACAACCAGGGCCTTCGGCTTTGAAATAGAATATCTTTTACCCGAAACAGCCGAAGAAGTAGTTCTGTTTTTTGTCGATGAGATAGAAAATGAAGTAGAGACCTACATTAGAAACAATCTTCCGCTTACCAAACTCACCCATAAAGGTTTTGAGAAAAAGTTTGCGAGAGAAATAAATACTATTAGAACCACACAGAAAAATAAGTACCTTACCGAATTATGGAAAGGGGATTATGTCCATGTGCATATTTCCAAACAATTGAACGAAGCTCCGAAATACAGTCTTCTTAATAGGGATACAAATATACCATCAAGGGATATAAAGCAATACACAGGAGCATTACTACCAAAAAAGATAATTGCCTACACTTCAGGTCAAAATGAGCTACTCAGCAACCCATATTACAAACTGAAATACCATTACTTTAAAACCTACGAAGATAGAAGGATAGATGCGCCGCTGGCCGATAATCATCGCCTGTACTTTCTCGATTACAGCACCAACTTCTCAATTTTCGTCTCCAATATTTTACTAGCAGATAAGAGGAAGGCCAACATGCTAAAAGACGTATTGCAGATCAGTGAGCTGCAGGCGTTTCGCATAACCCTAAATACTGATGAGCTTTATCAAAAGGTTATTCCGGTTAATGATGCATTGGCGGCTAACCTAGAACGTATAAAATTGTGTGCAACCACCTGGATAGAGAAAAAAGTAGATGCCCATAACCTTTTGATCCTCGACTTTCTTATTAATGAAGAAGTGAAGAATGCCTTTGGTTATCATTTCAGAGACGCCTTCACGTTATTTAAGTTATTTTATGAATTAGAGATTTTCAATTTATACCTTGTAGAAAAGAAAACCCGCGACTTGATGCTTCAAGTCCATAGGTCTTACAACCTTTCTGACGAAATGTCTAAGCCCGAACCTTCCAGGCTGGTTTTTCGCATCGAGCAAATTCGAATCAGTAAGCAAATTGATGCCTCTAAACCACCCCGCAACATCTATTATAAATCCTTGTCAGATGGCGAGCACCAGTTTAATGAAGTCATCGGAACCGTCCTCATGATGGAACAGGAAGGTTGCCTGTTTTTAATAGACGAACCCGATACCCATTTTAATCCTAAGTGGAGAGCAAAGCTCATCAAGATGCTTAATTATATGGCTGCCACAGCCATCGATAGTAAAGGAAATATAGAAAAGGTGCGGAAACAGGAAGTTATTTTAACTACACATAGTCCATTTGTTATTTCCGATTCGATAACGGAGGATGTGTACCGTTTTACCAAAATAAATGGAATTATTGTTTTGGAGAACCCTACCATTAAAACCTACGGCACTTCCATTACTATCCTGCTAGACGAAATTTTTGAAAAAGAGGAAACAATTTCAGAAATGGCAAAAAAAGAATTGAAGGAAATGGTAGATAACATTACAACGCTTGAAGGATTGAGAAAAGTAGTTGATCGCCTGAATACCGAATTCGGTGATTCGGTAGAAAAATTTGACCTGTTCAGCCGACTTAGAACCATTAAAGAAGAAATAGAACAGAAAGGGACATAGCATGCTGTATTTCTATCAACAGATCACTCACCCCATTAACAACATGCATAGTTACATGGGTCACTTCTTTACGCATTTATTCGCAGAAGTTAGCCCAACTTATGCTAATCTGATACATGCCGATTTTCAATCTATCATTGATCACCATGGAGTACTTGATGAAAAATTAAAAGCTGTATTTACAGCATATGTCGCTTTAGCACCTGCGGAGAAAACAGAGGTGCAGCAGGCATATAACAACAACAGCAGTATTGAACAGATATGTAACAATGTAATAAAGCCAGCAAAGTTTTCAGAATTGCCGGTAAGCATACAAGATTCTTTGAAAGCATTATATGGATCAAAAGGAGCCTTATACTCAATGTTGACAGCAAAGGATGACTATGATGCTATAAAAAATAGGTGCGGCTCGCTCAAAGGCCATTTCGAAAAGTTTCGTGAGCAAAATAAATTATCTGTCTGTCCTTTCTGTGGCATGGAAAATTTATTAACTGATTATGACGATGCTAAAAATGAATACGACCATTATTTATCAAAGGGTGATTATCCCTTTTGTAGTATTGATTTCAATAATTTGACGCCGATTTGTGATTACTGTAATAAGTCTGGAAATAAAGGTCAGAAGGACATTCCCTTCGAACCTCGTAGCAATCCACAAATTCAGGCAGAGTTATATTATCCGTATAGCTCTGCCTTTCCTGACCATAACATTCAACTAACCATCAATGCTACTGACACGGATTTGAGTGAGATTGATACTTGGACACTATCAATAGAATGCATCCCAGCTGCTAACACACGTAGGAAAACCCGATGGCTAGAGATTTACAATATTGAGAGTAGATATAAAGCTAAAATTGCTGGCGATAGCTATCAATGGAAAGATCGGATTGTAAGTAAACACTCCTTAAGGTGTAAGAAGAATAATGTTCCCTTTGCAGACTTCAAAGATGACATTCTGGACGATTTTGCAACTCCACTGAAATGGAACAATGGCGTTCTAATGAAATGTTTTGATGAATTTATTATGAATGACCCTAATTGTGAGGCTAATTTAGATGGCATTATCATAATATAACTTTTCATAATCGTGGTTAAAGGAGATAAATAAGGTGTCTGACTAGTTCACGAAGGATTCATCGCAGGCAAATAATCTGCTTCTTCTCGTGTTGAGGTCGTTCCTGGTAGTCGTAGAATTTCCTATATTTGCCTCGCAAACTTTGAAAATTAATTATTGAGCCAATGTTAAATCGTAGGACAAAATGGCCTTGGAGAGGCATACGGGTGCAAGTCCCGAAACCTATCAAAGTTGGCTCTTTGACAAAGTTTGCGGTGACCTCTCCTTATTTTTCACACTTAACCATTTTTCATGCAAACTTTGGATGGTTCAGGTGTTAGCTCAAATGTACATTCAGCTAACCCCGCGGTCGATGCACGTCACGCATCAAACGCCAGCACTCCGCTGACAGATTCACAAGCCGAGTTTTGGTACCTCATCGAATGTCAGGGCTGCAAGGAGCTGGCGCAATCGCTCAAAATGGTGCATGATTTGGCGCTTTATCATTCGGATGTGCCGTTCGATACGGCTGAGAAGTCAGCGCTTTTTGATGTGAATTTACTCGTGGAGGGATTCCAGAAGATGGCTGGGAAAGTTTAGGATTGGAAGGGCTGTTGGCGACAGTCCTTTTTTGTTTTTTTATCTATGCGTAACATTTCTTCTTCGCAGGTTCCGGTCAGGGACCGTCTGCTTTACGGATCATTAACAGCCGGTGTCATGCTCGCCGGTTTTTTGTCGCGGCGGCTGCTCGGGCATTATGCATTTATCAGGCTTTATGTGGGCGATGCGCTGTGGGCCATGATGGTTTTCTTTGGCCTGGCATTTATTTTCCGGAAATGGCCGGCGTGGCAGGTGGCCGCGGCGGCGCTTGGATTTTCGGTGTGCATTGAGCTTAGCCAGCTATACCACGCGCCGTGGATTGATCGCATACGGCAGATGCCACTGGGCGGGTTGGTACTTGGGTTTACATTTGTTTGGAGTGATTTGGTTTGTTACGCGGTGGGCGTGGGTCTTGGAGTGATGGTGGAGATTTTGATATTACGAAAGCTGCGTCCAGTTTAAATTCATAAATTTTCAGCTGTTACCCACAGCCCTGACACACTGTTGTCAAACCGACCTTTGACCTTTGCTGAGTAACCAAAACAAACTATTATGACAACAGCACAGGTCGCCGAAAGGTATTATGAACTGATTAAGCTTCATCAGTATGAGCAGATTCAGAATGAGTTATACAGCCATGATGCTGTTAGCATTGAGCCCGAAAATGACAGCAACTTGCCGCTGGTTATTGAAGGCCTCGCCGCACTTAAAGAAAAAGAAGCATTGTTTTTCTCTCAGGTTGACGAAATGTTTGGCAGCTACATGAGCGAAATAGTCGTTTCAACCTTCTTCTTTTCAATGATGACGGGAATGGACGTCAAAATGAAAGGAAAGCAGCGCAAAAACAAAGAACAAATTTGCGTTTTTGAAGTGCGTGACGGCAAAATCGTTAAAGAACAATTTTTTTATGATGATTTTGCATAACACAAACAACTTCTAAACACAAAGGCTGATTTCGATCAGCCTTTTTTATTTCCATACGTCCTCGCAAGGTACTGCTCAAAGGTAATTGACTGCGGAATAAAGGATTTGTCTGAAACAACCATCTTAGTAATGTTGACGAGTGAGAAGGATCGAAAGTCATTCCTCAACCTGCAAAATGCAACCAAGACCCATTCATTATTTTGGTTTGCATATAATGCAAATGGCTCTAATTCACGCCAGGATTTTTCACCCGATTTGTCTACATAATCAACCTCTATCAGCTTGTGTGAAAGCAGTGGCTTTTGAAGTTCAAGAAGCAGGTCACTCTTGGGAGAACTATCAATATAAGTATTAGATACACCGATCTTTTTTTCTAAACTCTCA
Source organism: Dyadobacter sp. (assembly GCF_051859145.1). Lineage (GTDB taxonomy): Bacteria > Bacteroidota > Bacteroidia > Cytophagales > Spirosomataceae > Dyadobacter. Next base: position 3,043 of record NZ_JBHYGF010000032.1, on the reverse strand, counting down.
TTTTCATCCCTTAACCGGCGTGGCAAAACTGCCTTGATCTTTGCTGTTACCGCTGCAAATTCCTTAATGAGCGATGTGTCTTTGCTGGATTGAATGACAAGCTCAGCTATTAACAATGCGTTTGCTTCTGTCTCCGTAAGCATAATAGGTGGCAATTTATATCCATCCATAATGCTGTAACCTTTTCCTTCTTCGGTAACAATCGGAATACCAGCACTTTCTAATAGTTTGATGTCTCTATAAATAGTCCTGATACTCACATTAAATTTCTCAGCCAGCGTTTTCGAGTTGACCATTTTTCTCGATAAAAATTGAACAAGAATAGCGGTAACTCGGGATAGTTTTTTTATATCATTGTCCATGCAGACCGTTAATTAAGACAAGCTTCATTCATAATGGGAATTTCTATCTAATCTGGCATTAAAAACAATTTAAAATTATAGCAAATGTTAGACTTCGCGAATCTCACAAATAATGGTGCGCCTTTTGATGTGAATTTGCTTGTGGAGGATTCCAGAAGATGGCTGGCAAAGTTTAGGAATTGGAAGTACTGTTGGCGACAGTGCTTTTTTGGGTTTTGAAGGACCTAACCAAAAGATGTCCGTTTAATAAGTTATCAAAAATTGAAGGCAAAAAAATAGAGTCTGTGATCTTATTGCGTACAATTCTCTTCCTATCTTCCCCTTCGTACTTCCAACCTCTACTACATTCCTGAAATGAAAAGATCGCTCTTAGCATTCTTAATATTCGTTCTTTGCGGACATGTTCAACTTGTTTATGGGCAAGCCTTTAACAAATTTTACAAAATCAGGCCGACAATGGCTCTGGTTCATGTGCTATACCAGCCATGCGAGAAGGATGTGATAACTGTGACGAAAAGAAAAGTTACAGATGAAAATGGGCATGAATCGACGGTGCTTATTTCCGAGACAGTCACAAAAAAGTACTCGGAATTACAAACTAAACTTGTGTATGCACCGGCCGTTAAATTTTCGAAAAAAAAGAATGGCGGTTATACTCGTGCCAACCTTATTCAGAACGCAAAGGGTGACTCCATCGAGGTGGAATTCTGGTCAATGGATAATCGGAATGAAAAGGGCTCTTTTAAACAAGGCCCGGCAAGTGACTACGTAGCAAAAAAGACGATTGACTCTATTCCGATCAATCCTTCAGAAGGAGGCAAATATTATTATGTGTTTAAAAAGCGGAAGGATTTGACCCTCCCCCCATTGTATGTCCAAAGGTTTTCATACAAGCAAATAGAGTTTGGGGCAGCGACGATGCCTTTGAAATATCGCTTTTCACGGACAAAAAGAATGAATGACGGGCGAAAGGTTGATATTCCGGCTGATGTTACAACAGAGGTTAATGTCGGTTTTTACACTGGTGTAAAATGGGGAAATTCGTCATTTTACAGTGACACAAAGCGCAGCGGAGAGCACCTTGCTTTTATGGCATCATTGTTTACCGGACCGATCAAAATTTCACTTGCTGCCGATACCGTTGATAATACTATTAAGAAAAACTCAAATCAGCTTGGCTGGCAATTTGGTCTCGGTGGCTGGCTAGGAATAAAAAAAATTGAATTAGGTTTTTTCGGCGGCCTCGACATTCCATTATCAAAAGAGGGAAGGAAATGGGATTACGCTTACCAACCCTGGATTGGATTTGGGATAGGATATAAGTTGGGAATTTTGAAATTGGATAACTAGGTTGTTAGTGTAGCACCTGCTCGCTTAGCTACACTACCATTAATGTCCGGACGTTGTTTGAACATATCCAGTTCTTCAAAACCACACCCTCAAACCAACCCCACCATTTCCTCCCATTCGTAAACCTGCACTTTGCCCGATGTTTTTTTGGCGGCGGCTAGCATTGATTTGGCTATGTCTTTCGCCTGAATTCCCCGGTATTTTTTAGCGGGGCCGATCAGCAGCGGGTTGATTAATGAAAATAGCCCGATGAACGATTTTTCGAGCGGGCGGCGCTCCTGTCGGTTCCCCATGATCATGGAAGGGCGGAAAATATGCGTGTGCTCCATATCCAGCGCGATCATGTCCCGTTCCGTCTCTCCTTTGGTGCGTACGTAGAAAACACTTGAGTTCGCATTGGAGCCTACCGCAGTCACTACAAATACAGACTTCGCGCCATTTTCCTTGGCGATCCGGGCTGCGAGCACCGGGTAATCGTGATCCACCTGGTAATAAACCTTCTCGTCGGGCGTATTTTTCCTGGTAGTACCGAGGGCGATGAATACATCGTCAGCTATGATCTCATTTCGCAACGAGGGCAGTGTGTTATAATCGCCAATCAGCACTTTGAGTTTTGGGTTAGATTTGTCTAGATTTTTCCTGACGACAACAGTTACCTGCGCATAGTCAGGATCGTTCAAAAGCCCTTCCAGGAGATAGGAACCAATGAAGCCGCTTGCTCCGAATAATATGGCTTTCTTAGATGTCATTTGTAGCAATTTGAAGTTTAGACAACAGTGGAACGCATATGATCAAATCTAACCATTTTCAGGCAAGAGAAACAGATGTAGGACACTAAAGTGACTTGAAAACCAATCCAATGTGTATAAAAAAATTGCCAATGCAGGTTCTTGAATTCCTGCACTGGCAATGTAATGGGCGTAGCGTGTGCTTACTGAGCGAGTCTTACGGAGTATACCGGCTTCATAATCCTTGGTCTCTTGCCTGGCTTCTGCATCACAGCGGCTGCTGAGCGTTGAAAAGGATTGGTATCTGCGAGCATATTTTGATCTTCAAAAAACTCCTGGTTTGTTTCGTAAGCGGTTTTGGCAGATGATTTCATGATTGCTAATATTTATTGGTTTTTATTTTATTGATGATATGTTACCTATCATACACAAAACCGTGCCAAACTGTTCTACTGTCGCTCAGGCAAGTGGAAAATTGAGCAAAAACCGCGAACCCTGCTCAGAATCGACATTTATCTTTCCATTAATCTGCTTCGTTAATGAAGCAACCAGCCACTTTCCAAAATATTGTCCGCCCGCTTTTCGCCAGTTTGCGACATCCAC